>JAKPPK010000004.1 GCA_029547385.1 Candidatus Latescibacterota bacterium | reverse complement strand
GTCCCGCAAGGACGACAACAACGTGCGGATGAGCTTCTGGAAGCACCCGCCGGAGAAACTGGCAGAGATCGAAGAGCGTTTCAACGCGGTGGTTCGTGGGTTGGAACGCGGTGCCAAGGTCGTACGGGAACACGATCCCGGCAGGCCGATCTGGCTCAACGAGGCGGTGAACAGCGATCAGGAGACGCTGGCGCGGTGCGTGCCGTATCTCGACATCGTCGGCTTCGACTGGTACCCCGTCCGGCGCAATGCCACGGTGCCGATGGGCCTTCTCGGCAAGCAAATCCAGCGATTCGTCCGAACCGCCCCATTATGCGGGCAGTGGTTCGTTCTGCAGGCGTTCTGCTGGTCGCAACTCAAGCTGGCGGAAGGCCCCCCACTCCTGCCGACAGAGGAACAGACCCGGTTCATGGCGTGGGACGCGATCCTCCACGGGGCCACCGGCATCATGTGGTGGGGTTCGGCGTATGCGGACAGGCCGCACCCGTTTTTCGATGGCTGGATGACGGTTCTTCGTGAGTTCGAAGGCCTCCATCCCTTCCTCTTTGCCGGGCAGATGCCCCACGTTCGGGCGGAGACGTACTACCGGCAGCACGACCCGATTCTGGGTGTCGGTGTTCTTGCGCGAAGGGCGGGCAACCGCACCCTCGTGGTACTGATCAACCAGGACCAGTACGCTCATGAGACGGTGTTGAAGGGGCTGGACGAAGCCGTTGCAATGCGCCTGCGACGGGTCGGCGGAGGCGGCGAAGGCCTGGTGAAAACGCGCGAGGGGTTCATCACTGCACTGGAAGGCTACGACGTGCGCATCTACATCACCGACTGAAAGGAGCACGCAATGCCGATCATTCAGGGACCCGATGCGGGCGTCCTCACGACTGAGTTCGCCCACTGGGGCCTCGCCACGTTCAAAGCGGGGATGCGGAACATCACCCGGGCGCACTATCACGATTGCGACGAGTTCGTATTCATGATCGGGGGCGTGATGGTGATGCGCTCGGAGGGCGTTGAGTACACCCTGCGGAAGGACGACGTGCTGGTGACCCGCATGGGCGACGAGCACGAAATACTGGAAATTGTCGAAGACACCACCTATTTCTGGCTCGAGAGGGAGCTTCGCGGGAAGAAGCGAACCGGCCACCTGCACCGGGGAGAGGATGACTGATGGAAGGCACACTGATTACGCTGCAGGAACTCGGCGTCAGCGCTGAGTTCCCGCTTCCGAAGCGATCAGACTGGGGTATCGGGATGTTGGGCTTCGGGGGTATCGCACGGACGTCTCATGCTCCGGCGTACAAAAACGCGGGCTGGAAGATCGTCGCCGTGGCCGATCCTGATGAGAAGGCACGGACATTGGCGAAGGACGAGTTCGGCGTCGAGCATGTTTACGCCGATTACCACGAGCTGATCGAGGATCCGGCAGTCGAAGTCATCGATCTGCTG
>JAKPPK010000003.1 GCA_029547385.1 Candidatus Latescibacterota bacterium | reverse complement strand
TTGCAGCAAGATCTCGCAAGTTTGTCTGCGCTCGGTATCAGCAACCCGGAACGCAACGGGCACCATTACTTCCGTGGTATGGCCGCTTTTCCGGAGAGCGTTCAGACGGCTGTTCTTGATGCACACGGCGACCTGTTCTACGGCCACGAACGCGGGTTTGCGGCGCTCAGAATCCGCGACGGATGCGTTTCGACAGACAGCGTGGTGGAAGCACCTTACGGTCGAGCCTGTGAGTTCGATCCCGGTTGCTTCACGCCGGTGGACGAATGGCGATTCGATTCGTTGAGCGGTTCATGACATCGGTCGCGAGGGGCTTCTGCCGCACGAGCGCTCGGACACGGCGAGGCCTGAAAAAGCGTGCAGAACCGGTCTTCTGATCAGACTTCCCCTCAGTTGCGTTTCACCGAAATCGAAAGGTAGCACTTATGCAGCGGCGAAGAGGAGCAATTCCGAGAGTTTTCGATCCAATGGTGTTTTTTCGGGAATTGTACAAATCGATTACTCCAATGTACACGTACTCGGCCAAGGACCCGTCGGAACATGCGCGGTGGGAACGCGGTCTACGCAGGAAGTTTGTGGAACTGCTCGGAGGGTTCCCCGCCACGAAGGAGCCGCTTTCGCCGGAGGTGTCGGAGATTGTGGAGTTCCCCGATTACGTCCGCGAGCGCGTCTTATTCAACACGCGGCCGCTCATGTCGGTGCCGGCCTACCTGTTACGTCCGAACAAGCCAATCAGCGGGAAACTCCCCGCAATCGTGTGTCTGCCCGGGCACGGGCCGGGGAAGAACACCATCGTCGGTTTCGATGACAAGGGAGAACCCCGCCAGGAGATCGGTGGCTACCAGGCGGATTTCGCGATCCAGGCCGTGCGTCACGGGTATGTTGCGCTGGCAATCGAACAACTGGCGTTTGGCGAGAGGAATTCACCGGACCCGCGTTGCCGTGGGTGCAACGAGCCGTCCATGAACGCGCTCATGCTCGGGCTGACGATGATCGGGCTCAGAGTTTGGGATGCCCGGAGGGCGCTGGATTACCTCCTCACGCGTCCGGAAGTAGATCCGGGACGTATCGGGGTTATGGGGATATCGGGAGGCGGCACCACAACGCTCTACACCGCAGCGGTTGACAAAAGGTTCAAAGCGGCAGTGGTCAGTGGGTACCTGTGCACATTCCGGGATAGCATAATGGCGATGGATCACTGCTGTGATAACTTCATCCCGCGCATCATCCGCTACGCGGAAATGTACGACCTTGCGGCGCTGGTAGCGCCCCGGGCGCTTTTTGCCGAAAGTGGAACAAAGGACTCCATTTTCCCCATCGACGCTGCGCGTTTCGCATTCCGTAAGGCAAAGCGGGCGTGGGATGTCCTGGGCGTTCCGGACAAAATCGGGCATGAAGTGTTCGAAGGCGAGCATCAGTTCTGGGGCAAGGGAGCGTTCGAATTCCTCAAACGAAACCTGTGAAATCCGCTTCCTCACGCGCCTGCGGTGGGTGGAGGAGGCTCCACCCACCCGCAAGCGGCTTATCTGTTTCCCGGAATTTCCCCGGCAATCCGGCTTCGCGCTGATGCGGCCACTTTTTCCGCCAGTTCCATGCAATCAGGGCCTTCCGCCCGGATTATGTAGATCCGGTTCGTAGGTTCCTCGAACCACGTCAATCCGGCGATGTGGTCCGAGACACGCCATGCCCGTATTCTCGCGCCCAGTGCGGGTATCCAGTCGTACAGGCGCTTGTGCTCACCTTCAAAGCGGAATCCCTCGTGGCCGTTCCAGTTAACCGGTTGAAAACGCAGTCGGATCTTTCGCAGCTTCTTGTAGTGGACGTCACGAACGTACGTATCAAGAGACGAATGTTTCATGACCACCTGGCCCATGCCTAGCCGATCTACGACCAGGCGACGCTTCTTCGCCGAAAAACTGAACGAAATGAGGCCTGCCTGCAGGCGCGATAAGCCTAATTCCAACTCGCGGGGCACAAGAACCTCGAAATCAAACACCGCCCAGGGCGCGGTATCACCTTCGCAATGGCAACGGATGGACGTCAGCACCTGCGCCATCTCTTTCGTATTGACGCGGTTTTTTCTCGCGCGGCACTCAGCGATCACAATTCGATGACATGTCGAACAATGCCATATCAATCCCCGCGTGATGGCATCTGCCTCCCACCCGTACGAACGTACTTCGTACTCGGCCGGCATGGTTTCTACGCCGGGAACGCGGACACTGTCGTCCAGACGCAACTCCTGACCCGACTTCGCCTTTTTCTTCAACGTTGCGAAGTATCCCGACAATGTTCTATCGAGATCAGGTTTCCTCATCCGGCCCGCGCGCTCGTACTTGATTTCCAGGCGCCGGTCCTGTTCGTCATCGAAGGCGAAATACCCGCTTTTCGCTGATCCGGAAACGCTTGTAACATCCCAGTGAAAAGGGATCTGGCAAGTCATTCCGTTCCAACCGAAAAGCTTCGTCGATACCTCGAGTGGTTCAGCGGCGTCGCTCATTCCGATCCTGATAGTCCCCTCTTTGGTTCGGCCAGCGCAAAAACTGCGGCGCGCAGGCAGCCCACGGATCTTTGTTGCGAGTCCCGCGCTGTCAAAGCGTGATGAGCAGACCGATGACTCCGCCGTATATCGTGCTCATCCACGGGTTTGACGTGATCGGACACGCGCCCGTCGAACAACCGACGAATTTGTAATACGCGAACCCGAGAACGGCACCGACGAGGACACCTATCACACGCTTGAGGAGTTCCGGATGGGTCATCCGTTCTGCCCCCTGCGGATTCCGGTGCCTTCCACGGCGCGAACAACCCGTTCGAGGTGTTCACGCACGATTGCCGCAGCAGGTCTCAATTGGTCGTTCCCCGCAGGCTGCATCGCCACTTCGGGATTGATCGCTGCGACCACGATTGCCCCATCTGGTTTTTCATACACGATCACGTTGCACGGCAACATCAATCCGATATCGGGTTCCGCGGATATCACATTGAATGCGTGGGGAGGGTTGCAGGCCCCGAGAATCACGTAGGGCAACATGTCCTTCCCGAGTTTCGCTTTCATCGTTGCCTGGACGTCGATTTCCGTGAGAACACCAAACCCTTCCGTCGCAAGTGCTGCCTTCGTTGCAGCAAC
>JAKPPK010000578.1 GCA_029547385.1 Candidatus Latescibacterota bacterium | reverse complement strand
CACACCAGCCCGATAATAATCGGACTTCAAGTCCGCGATGAGCGGACTCTCGGAGTCCTCCCACATGGCGGCCCAAATGGCCGCCTCTTGTTCGTCCGTTATTTCCCTCCATATATCGCTCATCGTCATGCCCTCCCCAGAGGAACGAGGGCTTCGAGCACCCGCCGGAATAGGTGCTCGTGGTCGGCGGTACGGCTCGTGCTGATCAGCCGTCCGCCGTTCTGATTATCTTTCACGCGGTACCACCGGAACGTGGTGGTACCGTGAGCGTCCACGCGGGCGCTCACCTTGAGGCCACGGATTTTGTCCGTGACCGTGATTATGCGGAGACCCGGCCCAGAAGCCTCGCACACTTCCGCCGCGCCCTCCCGCCTGACCTCGGCAATCCGTCCGGCATCCTCCCAGAAGAAGCCGCCGGATTTGCCCTGCGTCGCGTGTTCGGTTACATTCACCATGCTCTAGCCTCCTAGTTAGAGCGGTTCGATCAAGCCGCGCCGCCGTTTCGTAGACCTCGGCGCGGTGTGTATGGTGGTTGTCATGTTTGTGCCCTTCCCTATGTGAGACGGAGGCAATACTGTTGCCCCGTCGTGCTTTGGATCAAATGCCACACGCCCGTAAGGGGTGGCAACGGCTTGCCGCTGCGATCGTACGCCCAGATAAGTAGCTGAACGATGGAAAACACCTCCGCGTTGTCCGGCTTTTCCCCGTTCCACGGTCTGACGTTACGGAACACGAAACCGCGTTCAGGTTCGGGAATGTTGCACAATTCGACAGAGGCCGCGCCCCTGTCAATCTCTACACGCCGCGATGAAACTGTGTACGGCATCTGACACGCTCCCCGTTTTGAGTCTGCTAACACTCGGCACGCCATGCGCCGACCTGGAGGCCCTGAGGCCCCCACGTCGAAGCACGAAACGCCCTCAGTCGTCCAGCCGCGAGGCCGTGAGGATGATTTGGGCCTCCTTCATGGTTCAATTGTGACTACACCAAACACGGCGGCAAGGTCGTCACCATAATACTCGCGCGCGAAATTGGCGGTATTGCGATCGCGCGCGCCTATTCGCAAAACGCCATCGCCACTCCTGGAAATCGGAGTCAATCCAGCCAGGGCCGCGAGCCGCTGTTCCGGGGTGAGCGATCCGCCACGTTCCGCGAACCGTATCCGTAGTTTCTCCAGGCCTGCCTGCCATTCCTGGAGTAAGTCCGCTGGCGGCTCAGGATAGCTGTGATTCTCCTCTGGAATGGATCCTGGTATGGTTGGCGTGAATCGTTTGCCGGATGTCTTCGCGGGTCCCTTGCCGTTTTTCAGTTCGTATCCGATCAACGCGGTGACGTATTTCTCTGGGTGGTCCGGGTAGTCGTGTGCGGAGATCCGGTCAAGATGCTTCTGCATGTGCCGGCGTAGGTCGTCGAACGTCGCGCCACTTTTTTGCCATGCCTGCATTTGCCCGAATATCGTCAGATGATTCAAACGGCGTTGCCGTATTCTGTTGCATTCACCAGCGAGCACGCGTCTCCAGTAAGTTCTGACGAAGTCCCTTATCTCTTCGTCTTTGAACAGGTTTCCCAGAGCTGTATTCAATGGAGCGATAATCTGGCGCTCCACGTAGGCCAGGTTGTCAGCTGATTCGTACGGGGTTTCTGGTTCTTCCTCTTGGAGAAGAATGCTGTCTTCTGTGTCGTTTTCTCGCGCGCGTATGCGCGCGCGCGGTGGTGTACTTATTTCTGTTTCTGTTTCTGTATCTGGGGCCGTTACAGGGTCGTTACATGTAACGCCGTTACGGTTTGTTACTGTAACGTTACGGTAACGGTCTTGTAACGTTACAATCTTGCTGCGTTGCGTTGCCCGAAAACGCTGGACGCGTTCTTTCGATGAATCGGACGTGTATTGCTTATCGTCCCATGTGAGTATGTCCCATGATTCGGAGATCAACCCGCGTGCGAGGAGCGCGGATTTTGTTTTGGCGAGTTCCTCGGGGGAGATGTTCAGATTGCGGGCGAGCTCTGTTTCGCCTCCGAATTGGAGTATTTCCTCCAATGCGTCAGACCCGCGAAGGCACAGAATCATTATCCAGCGCCGCTGATCCTGCTCGCTCATTGTCTGCATCTTGGGATCGGTGGCGAACTTCACGTATAGGCGAAACCACGGTTGCGCCATGTC
>JAKPPK010000553.1 GCA_029547385.1 Candidatus Latescibacterota bacterium | reverse complement strand
GCGCTGCCCCACTGCCCGGCTCCTGTTTCCGTGGTTATGCGTTTTGTTCCCGCCTGTTTGTTGTAATACACCTGTGCGATGGCGGAATTCAGCTTGTGGCTGCCTGCCGGGCTCGCGCCCTCATATTTGTAGAAAATCTTCGCAGGCGTCTTGAGCGCTTTTTCGAACCGGAATGCCCGGATCAGAGGGGTTGGGCGATACATCCTGTAAAAGGACAAGACCTCCTCAGGGATGGCGATCTCCCGTTCAGCACTGATTTCCTGTTCGATGATGTTCATCGGGAATATGGCGCTGAAAGCCTCCGGGGGAACCGGTTCGCCCGTCGCAGGGTGGCGAGGTGGCGCCGGCTTGTTTGGCATGTCGGCGACGATGTTATACCAGTGCCGCGGCATCTCGGCCTCGCTCAGGTAGATTTTCACTTCGTCCATTCTGTGTTCCTCCACTTCTTTGTGTGGTGTGGCGGCGCCGCAAAGGCCCCCGCGCGGTTGATGGTCTTATGATCGCAATTCGCTTCTACCGAACAACTCATGCATGTGACGGACAAGGTGATCCTGTGAAACCTGGGCTGCGCGCATGAGTGACTCTCCAACGAGGATACCGTGTACACCTGCCTGCCTGAGCAGGGCGGCGTCCTTGCCGGAGTGAATCCCACTTTCGCTGATCACGGCGACGTATGCGGGTACCAGCGGCGCGAGCGAAAGGGTCGTCTGGATGGTAGTTTCGAAAGTTTTCAGATCTCGGTTGTTGATGCCGATGATGCTGGCCCCTGCGCCGCACGCTCGTTCGATTTCTTCTTCGGAATGGGTTTCCACGATCGCGGAGAGCCCGACGGTTCGCGCCAGGGCAAGAAAGTCTCTCAACTGGTAATCATCGAGTGCTGCTACGATGAGCAGTATTGCGTCGGCCCCGATAGCCCGGGCTTCGTAGATCTGGTACGAGCTCACGGTGAAGTCTTTCCGAAGTACCGGGATGGTGGTTGTCTGCCTGATGGCGGAAAGGTCGTCATCTGACCCGTGGAAAAACTCCGAATTGGTCAAAACGCTGAGAGCTGTTGCGCCTGCCAGTTGATACGAGTGCGCGGTTTGTGCGGGCGATGCCTCCCGG
This sequence comes from Candidatus Latescibacterota bacterium, assembly GCA_029547385.1. Lineage (GTDB taxonomy): Bacteria > Latescibacterota > MWCZ01 > MWCZ01 > MWCZ01 > MWCZ01. Next base: position 4,921 of record JAKPPK010000553.1, on the reverse strand, counting down.
GCGATGAACCCTCGTGACGGCGAAGCCCGTTTGAACTCGGCGATGATCGCAAACCCCGCGCGCCTGATGACCGACTCAAAGGAAAGGGCAGCAGGCATGTCGTGAACTTTCCGGATTATCTCACGTTCCGGAACTCGAGACTTGCGGCATTCGACTTCAGCTATCATCGCTCCCACCATCCGTTCCAGCATTGATCGGTCTTCAGGCATTTGTGAAGTCCACAAGGTTTCGCAGAACAGACTGCGCGCGCCCGGTGTCGATTGATTCCTCTGCACGCAGGATGCCTTCCCTCAGGGTTTCCGCCAGTCCTCCTGCAACAATCGCCGCACCCGCGTTCAGGGTAACGATATCCCGGTGCGGCCCTTTTGCTCCTGCCAGAACGGCGCGAGTGATTTCAACATTTGTTGAGGTGTCACCACCGCGAATATCCCCCGGAGTTGCCAGAGGTATTCCCAGCTCCTCCGGGTTGATTTCGGAGAAGCTCGTTGCACCATTCCTGACTTCCGCGACTTTCGTACTCCCTGTCGTTGTGATTTCGTCCAATCCGTCCGAACCGTGAACGACAAACGTGTGCTCCGTTCCGAGAAGAGCCGCTGCTCTGGCGACGAGTTCCACCATGTCCGCACGGTACACGCCGATGATTTGCCGTGAAGCCCCGGCAGGGTTTGTCAACGGGCCAAGCATGTTGAACACGGTAGGCGTTGGAGCAAGCTGACGGCGGACCTCAAGAGCATATTTCATCGCCGAATGGAACACCGGAGCGAAGAGGAATCCGATACCTGTTTCGTCGAGACACGCGCCCACCCGCTCCGGGGTAAGATCAATCCGAACGCCGAGGCCACTGAGGAGATCGGCCGAGCCACACCTGCTGGTGATCGAACGATTGCCATGTTTTGCCACGGGAAGGCCGGCCCCCGCAACCACAAATGCTGCCGTCGTGGAGATGTTGAACGTGCCCGATCGATCTCCGCCGGTTCCGCACGTATCCACGAGAACGCCATGCCGCGTCGGGATTCTGGTTGCTTTGAGGCGCATCGCATCCGCGGCGCCGGCAACCTCTTCCACCGTTTCGCCCTTGGTACGAAGCCCGATCAGAAATCCCGCAATCTGAACCTCTGTGGCCTCACCCGACATCACCTGAGTCATTGCGTCCGAGGTTTCAGCCCGAGTGAGGTCTGTCCGACTGGCAAGTCTCTGGATCGCTTCTGAAACCGTCATTTCGCTTCCGCCTTCTGCCGGGACTCCGTGAGTACTGCGACCAGTTCTTTCGGCGAGGACACCACGATGTCTATGCTGCCGGGTGCAATCTCGCTTTCGGACATGTATCCCCACGTCACGAACACCGTCCGCACACCGGCAGCGCGACCCGCGCTCATGTCGTTATCCGTATCTCCGACCATTGCCGTTCTCCCAGGCGGGCACCCTCGTCCGACGCGCTCAATGAGGAAATGGAGAACGTCAGGCTCCGGTTTAGGCCGCGGCACAGCCTCAGGCCCGACGACTTCGGCGAAGTACGGCATGAGTCCCAACCCTCTCACTATTTGCCGCGTCTGCTCCTGAGGTTTGTTGCTTGCCACTGCCATTGTAAGGCCCGTGGCACGTAAGTCGTCCAACATCTCGATAATTCCGGGGAAGGGTCGCGTGAGCACCGTGTTGCTTTTTGTGTAGTAGCTCCTGTAACGGTCGACGATTTTTTCGGCCAGTGGCAAGGCTTCTTCGTTCGGAACAATCGCCCTGTGAAACGCTGTGCCACCAGGCCCGATCGCTTTCAAGAGTTTCTCCCGTGGCACTGGTGGCAACCCAAAATCCTCCATTGCCTGATTCAGGCAACGCCCGATGTCAGGTGCCGTGTCACAAAGCGTTCCATCAAGATCGAAAACAACGAGATCGAATTGATGTGGCATACGATGTCCTTAACGGTTCGGAAGAGAAAGGAAATTGGCCAGTATCGCTTTCCCCTGGGTTGTCAGAATGCTCTCTGGATGGAATTGGACTCCCTCGATGGCATACTGACGGTGCCGCAGTCCCATGATCACACCGTCCGTTTCCGCGCTGATTTCGAGACACTCCGGGAGCGCCGTCGGGTCCACCATCAACGAATGATACCGGGTTCCCGTGAAAGGGTTCGGTATTTTGCGAAATACGCCCTTCCCGTCGTGGGAGATTTCGGACGTCTTGCCGTGCATCAGTTGTGGCGCGCGAACTATTCGTCCCCCGAATGCCTGGCCGATGACTTCGTGTCCGAGACAAACGCCGAGAACAGGTAGTGTCCCGGCGAGCGCTCTTACGAGTTCGAGACAGATGCCAGCCTCGTTCGGTGTGCACGGGCCTGGAGACAACACGATCCTCTCGGGGTGGAGCGACTCGACGTCGTTCACGGTGATCGAGTCGTTTCGCAGTACCACGGCCTCTGCCCCAAGTTCGCCGAGGTACTGAACGAGATTGTAGGTAAACGAGTCATAGTTATCGATGATGAGAACCATGTTAAGCTGTCCCCGAGAGGGTTCGCGTATTTCGTAAACTGATAAGATATCTTATGTCATGTAATGCCATGCAAAGGGTCAACGCATTTCTGCCATCTCAATTGCGCTGATCATCGCGCGTGATTTGTTGAGTGTTTCCTCATACTCCGAGGAAGCATCGCTGTCGGCGACAATGCCGGCTCCTGCCTCAATGAACGCGACTCCGTTTTTGACCAGGACGGTTCTGATAGCGATGCACGTATCAAGGTTGCCTGCGAAATCGAAGTACCCGATAGCGCCGCCGTACACTCCGCGGCGCGTAGGCTCCAGTTCGTCGATGATCTCCATCGCCCGCACTTTTGGAGCACCCGACAGGGTGCCGGCGGGAAAGCAGGAGAAAAACGCATCCAATCGGTCCTGGTCCTCCCGAAGGCGCCCATTGATGTGGGAGACGAGGTGCATCACGTGGCTGTACCGTTCCACCACCATGAATTCCGACACCTTCACCGTCCCTGGGATTGCCACCTTTCCCACGTCGTTTCTCCCGAGGTCCACGAGCATGATGTGCTCGGATCGTTCCTTTGGGTCGGCGCGGAGTTCGTCTTCGAGATGTCTGTCTTCATCTTCGGTGGCACCGCGTCGCCGCGTGCCCGCAATCGGTCGAACATGAACGACGCCGCTTTCGACGCGACACAGCAACTCAGGGGAGGCGCCGAGGATTTCGGTGCCGTCCAGCGCGAGGAAAAACATGTACGGAGAGGGGTTGACAATCCGGAGCCGGCGGTAGATGTCAAATGCTCCAGAAGCGATCTTCACGCGGAAGCGTTGAGCCAGAACAACCTGAATGATGTCGCCGGCACGTATGAATTCCTTCGCGACTTCCACCGCGCGTTCGAACTGCTCGCGAGTCATGTTGGCGGATAGTTCTGAAATCCCGGTTCCCCGAACGGGCCGCGGGTTCACCGGGTATGCAAGGAGCTTCTCGAGGTGAGCGATTTTTCGGACCGCGGCGTCATAACGCGCGCGCAATTCCGACTCGTCATCCGTCAACCGCACGTTCGATACCAGGATGATCTGGTGGGCGACGGAGTCGAACACCAGAACGGTGTCGTAGAAAAGAAAGACCGCATCATCGAGCCCGATGTCGTCCAGCCCGGAATCCGGAATCTTTTCAACCCATCTCACGGCGTCGTACGCGAAATACCCCACCGCGCCTCCTGAAAAGCGCGGCAGACCCTCAAGCGGAATCCCGCGGTGCTGGTGGAGCAACTCCCGGAAATGGGAGATCGGGTTACCGTTCCTTACGTCGCTGGTATTGGAACGTCGGTCATGTGCTTCCGATCGGGTGCCGGATGCAGAGAACTTGAGAAAGGGATCCACGCCGAGGAAGCTGTAGCGTGCGAATTTTTCCGCGCCTTCGACACTTTCAAGCAAAAAAGAGTACCTATCCTCCGCGCGGATCTTCATGTACGCGGATACCGGCGTCTCAGTGTCTGCGAGTATTCGGCGGTGCACCGGGAGCATTGCGCCGGCATTCACCAGTCTCTTCGCTTCCTCAAAACTCGGCGCGATTTCTGATTCCGACATGGGTCACACGCTTCGAAATTCGTACAACAAAAAAGCTGTGAGCGACGTGTGCGCTCACAGCCTGAAACCATTGCCCTGTACAGAGGTCAGGTTACCGCACACGTCTCCTTATGAAAGCGGCGCCAATACCAGCGCTGTGCATCCATGGGGAACGAGACGTGCATCGATACCTTCATTCTGAAGCAGGTGGAAATTGATAATAGGGCTCCGATACTCTTCCGTCAAGGGCGGCGCAAAAAAAACCGTTACCCTCTTTGGCGGCGAGTGATTTCCCGGTGCTCCGTACACCGCAGCACCACCATATTCCCACCGCAGTTGGTACCTTAGCGCAACCACCGTGCGATGATGTTCACAAGCGCCGTTGCCACAATGCTTATGAGCAGCATGGTCGCAAGAGGTACGTACACCGTGACGGGCCCTTTTTTCCACACGAGATCGCCGGGCAATCTCCCCAACCAGGGAAATTTCGGTGAGACCATGAAGGCGAGCCCGACGATTACCAGAATCACTCCTGCGACCACTATCCATTTGCCCACGTCACTCACCCGATGTCAACCTCCGTCGTGAAGTCAGTTCAGGTCCGGCTTCACTCTCCAATTCGCCTTACCCGCCAGATGATCTGCAGGCGGTGCCCTTCGCAATCGTTGAAAAATGCAATGCGTGTCTTCCCGAAGAACGGATTGGTCAATTCAGGTTCCAGAACCACCCCTTTTGCTCTCAGATCCGCGCAAGCCCTGTCAAAATCATCCACCCAGATGGCAAGATGGTTTGCGTTGGCGTCTACCGTGTTCCCATCTTCAAGGGGTGGCACGATTTCGATCGCCATGCCTTTGGAATCCTGTACGAAAAACGCTTTCGGCTCCTTTTCGCTC
>JAKPPK010000540.1 GCA_029547385.1 Candidatus Latescibacterota bacterium | reverse complement strand
TAGCGAGACATCGCGATGCAGGGGCTGTTCGACAAACAACATGTTCTGCAGGAAACCACGGAGACTGGAACGCTCCGCCAGAACCCGCCAGAACTCCTGGAACGTTTCGACTGCGTGGTAGTTCTCATTCCCATCGAGTGTGAAACGGACATTCGCAGGAGCCCACGCCCGGACGACCGAAAAGATACGTTCGACGCGTGCGACGTCAGCTTCGCAATCCCCTGAAAGTTTGATTTTCAGTTGTTTGATTCCGTACTCGCGAATACATGCTTCCAATGAGTGCGGCAGACCATCATTCAGCGCTTCGCCCGCGATGATATCGCTTTCCGTGAGCGGATCCGCCAATCCAACGGTGTGCCGGACAACGATTTGCCGTAACGGTCTTTCCGGCAGAAACTCCCCCGGGAGACGCCCCCGGAGCTCCGGGTGTATTTCTTCCAGCGCGATGCCAAAGGCGTTTGCCTTCAATGCCTGATAGAACGACACACGATTGGCTCTGCAATATGCTTCGATCAACGCGCGCTCAACCAGCGATACACCAAAACCCCAGAGCAGAGGCGGGAAACTCGTCTCTCTCGCCCATTCTGCCTGGGCGCGGTAAAGAACGTGCCAGAATCCGAACACGGTGGGAGCCTGTTCTATCTGCGTTGCCAAGCTGCAGGCTGACCGGATAACCGACAGCATGTCGGCAATCTCGTCTTCGTACGCGGCGTCCGGGTTCTTCGTAAACCATTTCTGTGAAAGGCCGTCCGCAGCAATGCCGGAGCTTCTCACTCCGTCAATCGTTGCGAAGACACGAACGAACAGATGAGGTATCGCAGTCAATGTGGCGATGCCGTACCGAAACGGCATTCTCGTATGCATGTTGATGATGTGGAGGTCTGTGTCGTCTACACGTATTGACATTCGGGATAACCTACAGGGCAGAAAGCTTGACGGACTGATTACTTCGAGGGCAGAAGTTCACCAATATCCGCTCGAAGATCAACCCGGAGGCATGTATTCGCGTGCAAGACCTTGGCTTTCGTTCGGACGATATTTCACCTTTGTAACCGATCCATTCTCGAATAGGAGAGGATAGAAGCGGACGATGCTTATCGACACTCACGCCCATCTCGACTTCGAGGACTTCGAAAAGGATCTCGATGAAACCGTGCGCCGGGCGATCGATGCGGGCGTCGGGATCATGATCAATCCGGGGATAAATGTGCCCAGCAGCCGGAAAGCAGTCGCGATTGCCGAGCTCTTCGACTGCGTATACGCCGCCGCAGGGATACACGCGCATGACGTTGCGGATTGTTCGCCAGATGTGATCGACGAAATCGCCAGGATTGCGGAACACCCCAAGGTTGTGGCGGTCGGCGAATGCGGGCTCGATTTCTTCAGAAACTATGCCCCCCGGGCAAGGCAGTTGGAGGTCTTCCGTGATCAGGTGCGTCTCGCGTTACGTCTGGGAAAGCCCCTCGTGGTGCACTCTCGAGGAGCAGAGGAAGAGACCCTTCAGGTTCTGACTGAAGAGAGAGCGGAACTGGTCGGCGGGGTGCTTCACTGTTTCGGCGGTGCCCCCGACCAGGCCCTGCGTGCGCAGATACTGGGATTTGTCGTTGGCGTCGGGGGCACACTCACCTACCCGCGTTCGGACCGGAGGGATTTCGTCGCCAACGTGGATATCCACAGCATCGTTCTCGAAACCGACGCGCCTTTCCTGCCTCCAGAACCGCACCGAGGCAAAAGGAATGAGCCCGCGTGGTTACCGCTTGTCGCCCAAAAGCTGGCAGAGGCGGTGTCACTTCCGTTGGATGACGTGCACCGGATCACTTCCAGTACGGCCGAGGTGCTGTTCCGGATCGGGAGAGCGGGTTCTTCACACGCCTCGTGTCCGTCCGCGACGGCCCCCCGCTCAGGATGACATCCTTGGAACGGATCGTGAAGCGATGGGGGCGGAAGGACAACGGCATTGCCGGAAGACGCTCGCGTGGATGAGATCATCCGGCATTATCCGGCCAGGCGATTGCAACACGCGCGGCCGAAGATGGAGGGGTCTGTTACACGTCCAGAAGCGAACGCCGAAACGCAGCGGCAGCTGCAACTGACACTTCGTTGTGGCCGAATCAGAGATGCGATCCAAAAAACACGCTTCAATGGAGTTCTCGGCGAGATTTCCTTCAATGGGCTGGGTGGGACGGAACACGCGCCACTCCTGTTGGAACCCGCAAACGAGGGCTAGAAGCGCGTCGACTGACCCCTGCTTTCTGCAACGACTTCGCAACCGGATAAGCCCCGACAGGCGTTGACCGGGCGCGTCCCTCAGGCTTACCCTTGATTTCGATTGCTTAAGAAATCCGCGCGTTATCCTCCCTTCGGTTCCCATCGGTTCAGCTCTCAGGAAGGACTGCAAATGAGTCGATCTTTTCGCGCTTTCGCTGCGGCGGCGTTAGCTGCCTCCCCCGCAGCAGCCGTCGGGCCGCTGTCGTTTGACGTCCTGTGGACCCACGAAACCAATTCGCAGGTCCGGGGTTGCCCGGGGCTTGTTGACACACCCGAAGGTCCGCTCGTAATAGTCGGAACTGATAACGGCGACATCCTCGCACTGAACGGTAATGGTCAGGTGCGTTGGAGCGTCAAAATTGACGCGCGCGCTCACGGGTGGCCGACAACCATCGACCTGCCGGCGGGCAAAACAGTCCTGATCGGCGACAGCGATGGAACGCTGCATGCGTTCGCCCCGGACGGAACGCTTCGGTGGCGCGTTTCCATGGGAAATCTTTCCAACGCTGACTGGGGGCATTCGGGGATCAGCCCGTGGAGCGGCATTGCCCCTCTCGTAGGGGGAGGCGATGCAGTCCTGGTCGTGACGGATCGCAAAGGGCGCCTGTCAGCCTTGCGCGCGAATGGCAGCATCGTCTGGCAGATTCATCTTTCCGAGCGCACACATTTTCCCCTCATCGCGATGCCTGCAGTCGGTGATCTCGATTGCGATGGGTCCGATGAGATAGTGGTGTCCAGTTTCGACGGCCGCATCCGCTGTTTCGGCGCCGACGCTTCACTCCGCTGGGTGACGCCGACGATGACGAACGGCGAAGCCGGCTATCACTCGCCGCTCATCGTTGACTGGGGAGATGGTCCCCGCGTGCTGGTACTCGGCGATACGGACGGGCAGATCCGCTGCCTCGATGGCTCCGGACGGGAGATCTGGAAGCACCAGAGCACAAACTGCAACATCGGACTTCATTGCTCCGTTGTACCGTTCAGAACCAACGGCCAGTGGCGAATTTTCGTGGGCTGGAACTAAACAGGACAGGAGATT
>JAKPPK010000518.1 GCA_029547385.1 Candidatus Latescibacterota bacterium | reverse complement strand
CACACGGTCCTGGAAAGCCTCCAGAGTGAGGTTCCGGGATCGCGAATCGCTGAAGCGACGGCACCTGCGTTAACCAGAGCGCTCGCAGACGCTTTGCCTGAAGGAGCCGGATCTGTGGGCAAAACGCGATTCGCGGAACGGATGAACCGTCTCGGCACCGAGAACGCGTTCGAGGTTCTCGCGGTTATCAACCGGCTGAGGGCTGAGGGGCGGGATATTGTAAGTTTCGCGATCGGCGAACCCGATTTCCCGTCTCCTTCCAATGTCAAACGAGCCGGCTGCAGTGCCATCATGGAAGACAAGACGCATTACGGGGAGTCCGCGGGATTGCGGGAGCTCCGGGAGGCAATCGCCGCCCATATCCGGAAGACGCGCGGCGTGGATGCCGGGCCGGAAAACGTGGTGGTGACACCGGGGGCAAAGCCCATTCTTTTCAATACGATCATGACCCTCGTAGACCCCGGCGACGAGGTGATGTACCCGAACCCCGGGTTTCCCATCTACGAATCGCTCATCGATTTTGTCGGAGCAAAGGGCGTTCCCCTCCCCCTCTGGGAATCGCTGGACTTCAACTTCGATCCTGAGGAGTTTCGCCGTCTCGTCACAAAAAAGACGCGCCTGGTGATACTCAACACGCCACAGAATCCCACGGGGGGAATTCTTACGAGGGACGCGTTGCAGGTTGTCGCGGAGATGGCTCAGGAACGCGATTTCTGGGTCCTTTCGGATGAAGTGTATTCGCAGATGGCGTACGACGGGGAATTTCTGAGCATTGCATCCCTGCCCGGCATGGCGGAACGCACTGTGGTTCTCGACGGGTTCTCCAAGACGTATTCAATGACCGGCTGGCGCCTCGGATACGGGGTAATGCCGGCGGACGTTGCCCGGCAGGAGGCTCGCATCGAGACGAACCTCAACTCGTGTACGGCCACGTTCACCCAGTGGGCAGGGCTGGAGGCGCTGACGGGTCCGCAGGACGAATCGCTCGCCATGATCGCCGAGTTCAAGCGGAGACGCTCGCTGATTGTGGACGGTTTGAACCGTATCCCCGGGTTTTCGTGTCGCAAACCAGCGGGTGCATTCTACGTGTTTCCCAACGTCACCGAAGCGTGCCGCATGCTCAACAAGAGCGATTCGAAGGCGCTGCAGGAGTATCTGCTGTTCGAGGCGGGCGTTGCAGTGCTGCCGCGGACGTCGTTTGGAAGGCGGAACGCCGGGGAGAAGGACGAGTATGTTCGGTTCAGTTACGCCACGTCCGCTCCGCTGATCGAGGAAGGATTGGAGCGGATCAGGAAGGCGATGGAGGGTTAAGTAGAACCGGTTGAGGACTTGGTGTGTGCCAGATCAGTTGGCGAATAATGCGGTTTTCGGTGTAATCACGTCCGTTTCAGTTCCATGAGTTCCATACCCGGGGAGGGCAGAAGGATGCCACGACCAGTAACACTGTTTACAGGACAATGGGCCGATCTCAAGCTGGCGGATCTTGCGCCGAAGGCGAAGGGGTTCGGATACGACGGTCTTGAGCTTGCGTGCTGGGGCGACCACTTCAACGTGAAAGAAGCCGCCGGAAGCATGCAGTACTGCGACGAAAAGAAGAAGCTCCTGGCGAAACATGGGCTGAAAGTCTGGTCGATTTCCAATCACCTTGCCGGCCAACTCGTCTGCGATCCGAACGACGAGCGCGCGAATGGCTTTGCGCCGCCGGAACTGGCGAACAAGCCGAAGAAGATTCGCGACTGGGCAATCGATGAGATGAAGCTGACGGGAGTTGCGGCGAAGAACCTCGGTGTGTCGGTTGTCAACGGTTTCACCGGCTCGGGAATCTGGCATGCGTTCTACAGCTTCCCGCCGTGGACTCCGGGGATGGTTGAGGCAGGGTACAAAGATTTTGCGCGGAAATGGAAACCGATACTGGACAGCTTCGCCGACAACGGAATCAAGTTCGGTCTTGAAGTTCACCCGACAGAAATCGCGTATGATATCTACACCGCGCAGGCCGCTCTCAAAGCGGTGAAGAATCACCCGGCGTTCGGGTTCAACTTTGACCCGAGCCACCTGCACTGGCAGGGCGTGAGCCCCTCGGAGTTCATCCACACGTTTGGCGACAGGATTTTCCACGTGCACATGAAGGATGCCATCGTCAAACTTGACGGGAAAGGGAGCATCCTCGGCTCGCATCTCAATTTCGGGGATTACCGCCGGGCCTGGGATTTCCGGAGCGTGGGCCGGGGCACGGTGAACTTCGAAGAGATCATTCGTGCGTTGAACGACATCGGCTACCAGGGGCCGCTTTCGGTTGAATGGGAAGACAGCGGTATGGACCGTGAACACGGCGCCAAGGAATCCTGTGAGTTCGTGAAAAAGCTGGATTTCGCCCCTTCCAGCGTCGCATTTGACGCAGCGTTTGAGGAAAAAGGCAAGACGGCCAGGGCATGATGGGAGAAACGTCCCCCTCTTCCGCCCTCGCGCGGAGGAGGGGGACACGCATGTACAGTTGACGATTTCCTCATTATCCCGTACTTTTTAGAATTCCTGTGTATCCCCCGCGGCACGAGACACCCCACCTGTTTGCGTGATGCCCGGGCCTTTGGAATGATGTATGCTTCCCTGTACGGAAGACTACTTCGGGCGTTTCCGACGACACGAACGTCCGCTACTTCTGTCGGAAGCTCCCGGTTGAGCTTCTTCACATTCCGTCTCATGTCCTGGAAAGGATTATCCATGACCAAACGTTTCCTGGTGCATCCGTTTGTGATGCTCGGGCTCGGGGCATTGCTTTTCGTGGGCGCCGGTTGCGAATCCGTGGGTCTTCGTTCGATGAAGATCTACATTCAGCAGCGCAACTGGGAAAAGGCGCTCGAACAGGGCAACATCGCGCTGGCAGAGAACCCGAACGATGCAGAAGCATGGTTTGCCATGGCGCAGGTGGCTGCGCAGGTCGATTCATTTGACCTCATGCTGAGGGCGATCGAGCGGACCGAATCGCTTACCAACAAGCATGCCGCGGATTTCAAACTCATGCGCGAGGCGAAATACGGGTCGGCGTTCAACATGGGAGTCGAGCGCTACAACGCCAATGACATGGCGGGGGCCTCCCGGTTCATGGATATCGCTATCTCGATCGACAGCACGCGGGCAAATGCGTACCGCCTGAAGGGAATGATCGCCCAGCGGGCCGGGAACACCCAGGAAACGCTCCGGTATTTCGATCGTGCGTACCGGGCCGACACCACTGACGTCGAACTGGCACGCGTGTACGCTCAGTTGCTGGACGCCATGGGAAAGAGAAACGAGGCTTTGTCGGTTGCGCACCGGCTCTACACCGCGCGGCCGGGCGACAAGAAAACGGTGGCCCTGTACCT
>JAKPPK010000499.1 GCA_029547385.1 Candidatus Latescibacterota bacterium | reverse complement strand
GGGTACGCATGCTGGGAGGCGCCGGGTACATGGCCCAGTTCCACGGTCTCCAGGTTTTCGAGGCGGGTACGGTAGGCGGTTCCCCCGTGTGTGTAATAAGCCGACTGCCCGTCCTTCGCCAGAGTCGGATTCGATACCCCCGAAGGGTGGTCATCTGACAGTTGAACGATATCCTTCCCATCGCTTCCTGCCGTAAAGAGATCACTGGGCGCGCCACGTTCCGGAACGCGCATCGAGAGGAAGATCATCCGCCGTCCGTCGGGAGTGAACGTTGGCGTTTCGTAGTGGAGATGAGTGCTCGGGGTGGGGAAGCTGGTGATCTGGCGCACCAGGAGACCGGTGTCCGCGTCGCGGCGATCTATGCGTTCGGTTCCCAGATTTTGACCTCTTGGCATCGATTTCTCCACAAGAGCGGGGTTGAACCTGCTTCGGTTCTGTCACTTCCAGGCGGTTCGCCCGGCTTTGAAATGGGTGGCAAATTCCGCAGTAAGACGGAGGTAAAGATCTCCATCCTCAACCGTTTCCTCTATGTGTGAATGCTCGGCAAGTTCGTTGAAACTCGTCACGTGGAGCCATTCCGGACGCGACGCCATGGCGGCGGCAAAAGTCTCCCAGTAATAGTACCCAGACCGCCGCATACGGAAATGCGCGTAGTCGTCCCGTTTGAGCCGATCGGTCATCAACCGATCCTCGAAACCCGGCATCACCGTGGCATGCCATCTTCCCGGTCTGGTCCGGCCGGCAGGCGTTTCGTTATACGCATCTACGGCGGCGCGTGCGCCGGTGTACTGCTCCATGACGGTCTGCTCCGGCGACAGCGGCGTGTAACACTCCAGCGCATCGAGGAACGAGAAGTAGGAAGGATCCATCTGGTTGGAGGCGACGTGGAACGCGTCCATGCCCTGTTCTCGCAGCCTTTTCGTGATCTGAGTCCACACATCCGCCCCGAGTTTCCATGTGGCCCAGCAGAGCACCACAGGCTTACCCTGCGCGTGAAGTGCGCGCGGGTCATTGGAATAACGACTGAGGTAGTGCTTCAAGGCCTCATACAACCGGTCGGCGCAAAGCCCGGCCGCCTCCATGTCAATACATGTTCGAAGTCCGTGATCTGAGGCAGCTGTCATTACTGATTCGAGTATGTCATCGCTCGTCGCGCCGGTAAGGTTCCTTTTCTGGTAAAACCAGCTCACTGCAAGCGCATCGAGTTTCGCTTTCACGCACTGCTTCATGTGTTCCGAAATCACGTCCGGGTCATGGGAATCGTACGGCCCGATGGCGGGGTGAATGTCCGCCATTGTTGCTTTGTATTGGGGTGTATGGGATCCATCAAACCAGCCCCTGGTGAACCAGATATAGTAATACGCGAGCACGATCGGTTCACAGGATGCGTCAGGAAGCGTCAT
>JAKPPK010000496.1 GCA_029547385.1 Candidatus Latescibacterota bacterium | reverse complement strand
CGGTACGTATTGTAAGGGGAATCCAGCTGGATATCCCGAAGACTCAGGTTTACCGGTCCTGAACCCATCGCGTACTTCACCGTCGGGTCGGATTCCAGCCCCATGCCTGTCTTGAGACGCTTGTGGAACACCTGCGCGATAACCGCCCGTTCCGACGCAACTGCCGCCTCCTTCTCAATAACGGATGCCAGCGTGATAACCTCGAGCGGCGTCATGCCGAGTTGCTCCGCACGCCTGACCATCTCTGGCGTGAAGACCCGGTGGAATTGCTGCGTCAGCACACGCACGACGTGCTCTGCAGTCACCCCGGAATCGATAAAGTAGGTGTCGGGGAAGAGAAACCCTTCGAGCGATGGCGCGCCTTTCAGCGCATACCGTCGCACGAGTGCCGTGTCCCGCGAAAGCGCGAGCATGCTGTCCCGCGGAATGCCAAGCGTGCGTTCGACAACACCGGCAATCTCCGCAACGGTGTAGCCCTCAGGGATCGTCACCCGCCGGATCGGACGCCCGCTGCGCGCTATCTGGTCAAGCACGCGGAACACATTCTGGCCCCCGTCCAGCCAGTACTCTCCACCACGAGGCGCCCTGGTTAATCCTCTGCGCCAGGAAGCGTACGCAAAGATCCTCGCGGATCGGACAATTCCGTGGGATTCAAGTATCCGTCCGATCTCCCGGGGTGTCGCGCCGGCGGGAATCTCCACGCGGTAGAGACCTGCCCCCCGCGGCGGGGTGTACAGGAATCGTACCGTATCGAGAGCCACCCATCCCGCACTCACCACCACCGCGAACAACGCCAGCACGCCCGCGAGGCGTGCAAGTGCTTTCACGGTGAGGGAATCCGTGTATCCGCTGTCTCGCTCGCGTCCTTCTGACACCTGCGGGGAGGGGTTCCCCTGGTCGTTCCGCATTCAGTCTCTCCAGAGCCGCAGGATGCGGGCGAAAAGCCAGGCGAGCGCCCCGACAACACCCAGAGCATACGCACCCCCCAGAAACCGGCTCCGCCTGCGAAGGCGGTAGTATCCGGTCGCGATGAGCAGGAGAGCACGGAACACAACGCTGAGCGGCAGCAGGATGACCAACCATCCCACGTCCGTCGCCGCCACGTGGATGATGGTGGGCCAACTCAGGCGATCTGCTCCTTTGCGGGTATCATCCGTCATCGTTGCCCTCTGTGGCCGATTGTGCGGCAAGGTAATCCTGCAGAAGCACCGTGGCCGATACTCTGTCCACTTTCGCGCGCTGGCTCCGCTCTCTCAATCCCTGCTCGCGCAGAGCAGCGCGCGCACGCATCGTGGTCAGGCGCTCATCCAGCATTTCCACCCGAATCTCGCACCGTTCTGCCGCCAGTGCATCTTCACAGTTCCGGCCGAACTCCCGTGTCACCAGTGCCCGCGGCCCCTCCGTTCCGTCCATATTCAGCGGCAGGCCGATCACGATGCGTGAAACGCCGTGCTCCTTCGCCGCCTGAACGACCGCTCGCACTGCCTCTTTCCGCGATTTCACCTGCAGGGTGGGAAGACCGTGCGCGGCAATCCCGAGTTCGTCGGAAACTGCCAGCCCGACACGCCGATCCCCGTAATCTACTGCCAGAACTCTCACAGGCCGAGCCACTCCCGCGCCTTCTCCACCACGCGAACATGGTTCTGCCACGCCATCTGCGGGAGATCCCCGACGGGCCACCACCGCACTTCAGAGGCGTCGTCTCCCGGGCGCGGTTCGCCCTCCCACTCGTCGGCGATGAACGCGATCAGGAGTGCATGAGTGCGCGGGTCGTCCGCAGCGTCTTCCACGGAAAGCAACGTTGCCGCGCGGATTTCGATTCCCGTCTCCTCCCGCACTTCCCGGGCCAGCGCATCCAGTTGCTTCTCTCCAAACTCCATGAAACCGGCGGGCAGGCTCCAGAGACCTTCCTTCGGCGGGTGGGCGCGCTTCACCAGCAGGATCTCGCCCTCTCGCGTAATAACGGCGCCAACCGCCGGTGCGGGATTGTAGTACACGATGAATCCGCACTCCGGGCAGGTCGGCCGGACGACGTCGTGCTCAAGAGCAGGCTCAAGCAGCGTTCCACAGCGAGGGCAGAAGCGATACTCGGGTTTCTGAAACTCCGGCGTACCATCTTCAAAGGGCTCTCCCACCTTCTGCGGTCTCCGTGCGCGGTGATGCACGCGCGATGGCGGCGCCGAAAAGGGCGCGCGCGGTACGCGCGGGGTAATCTTGATTGTCGTTCGCTTTGCCACCCTCTGACTGCTCCTTCCCTGTCGCACCGGAACCCTGCTGCGGAGTCACCCGCTCCGCGGTGTGCTTCTGCCCTCGCCGGAGCCCGCCGATTTGCGTATCTTAATCCTCAAACGACGCCAGCGAGCACCCCATCCACACGCGTGGCCGGGAACGACGAATGATTGATCTCGTGAACCTGCACAAATCGTTTGGCGACCTTCATGTTCTGCGCGGCGTAACCTTTTCGGTCCGCAAAGGAGAAACGCACGTCGTCCTCGGGAGATCCGGAACCGGCAAAAGCGTCTCCCTGAAATGCATCGTCGGGTTGCTGGACCCGGACGAAGGCGCCGTACTGGCCGAGGGAGTGGAGGTCGCGCAGATGAACCAGCCCACGCTGGAGGCCTGGCGCAGCCGTGTCGGCTTTCTCTTCCAGGGCGGCGCGCTGTACGACTCCATGAGCGTGCTCGAAAACATGGTCTTCCCGCTGCGCTCACGCAAAGACCTGAGTGAAGAAGATAAGACCGACCTTGCGCACGAGAAACTCCGTTGGGTTGGTCTGGAGGGAGCGGTCGACAAGAACCCTTCCGACCTCTCGGGCGGAATGCGGAAACGCTGTGCTCTCGCTCGCACGCTTATGACGGAGCCTGAAGTCATACTCTACGATGAACCGACGACCGGACTGGATCCCGTCACCTCGAACGAGATCAGCCAGCTCATAGCCCGCCTGAAAGACGAACGCGGCGTTACCGGTATCGTCGTTACCCACGACATGCCGTGCGCTCGCCTTGTGGCGGATTCCGTCACCTTCCTGCACAGAGGAAGTGTGCTTGTGTCGGGAACCTGGGATACTATCAGGAGTTGCGACAAACCGCTGGTCCAGTTCTTCATGGCCTCGGAGTTCACGCGTGAACCGCTGGACATTGGTGAGGAATAGGCAACCATGGCGTCGAAAAAAGGCTCAGGGGCGGCGATCCGCACGGGAGTTTTCGTGATCCTGGGGTTCGCGCTGTTTGTCGGTGCGCTGTTCGTTCTGGGCGCCCGCAAGCAGCTTTTCGAGGATGTCTACGAAATCTACTCCACCTACGAAGACGTCGGCGGCCTGCAGGAGGGTGCATTCGTCCGCATTGCAGGAATCAATGTCGGCACGGTCAAGAAGATCGCACTCCCGGAGCTGTCGCAGAACCGTGTCGTCGTCACCTTCAGTATCCGCGGCGACGCCCGCCGGCTCATCAGGAGAGACTCCAAAGCCATCATCGACACCGAAGGCCTGCTCGGCGCCCGTATCGTGATTATTGTGCCGGGATCGCCTGACGAACCGGAAGTGCCGGAAGGCGGAACCATTCAGGGCCAGTCGCCGATCCAGCTTCACCGTTTCAGCGCAAACATCGACCGCGCACTGGAACACCTTGATGCCGTTGTCATCAACAGCGCGGACCTGCTCGCGGCCGGTTCGTCAATCCTCCAGAAGGTTGACGCCGGACAGGGCACCCTTGGCGAGCTGGTCAACAACCCCGCGCTGTACGATACCGTGATCTCCTCCCTGGCGCAGTTTCGCCGCGTGGCCGCAACCGCGGACGGAACGCTCAGGAACGTCCAGGGACTTGCCGGGGAGATCGCAGGCAGTGTCGACCGCACACTCACGCATTACAGCGTTGCGGCGGATACCCTGCGTGACGCCGGTTCCGAATTCCGGCGAACCGCAAAGGCAACCAACACCATCTTGCGGGACCTTCAGGAGGGCCGAGGCACTCTTGGCAAGCTGATGACCGATGACTCCGCCTATGTTGCCCTCAACAACACCATCGCGAGCAGCAAACAGATGCTCGACCGTGGAACCGAGGCCATTGCCGAAATCACCCGCGCCGCCAATTCCATAGCCCGTTCGGCCGAACAGACCCGCGCCACCATCGACCTCGTGTCCCGCAACGTCATGCAGGGCCAGGGAACCGTCGGGAGGCTCCTGACCGACGACTCCGTCTATACCAGGCTGGACAGGGTGCTCGCCAACCTCGACATCTCATCCCAGAAACTCGCGGTGAATATGGAAGCGCTGCGCACAAACTGGCTTTTCCGGGGATATTTCGAGGACGCGGGATACTGGGAGAACACGAAGCGCACGATGGAACTGGTGGAGCAGCGCAATATCCGGCTCAACGAATGGGAGCGGCGGCTTCAACGCATTCAGGCGGATCTGGAAGCCCGGGAGCGTCGGCTGGAAGCCCAGTCCCGGCAGGCAGCACCCGCACGGCGCGATACGAGCCAGGAAAGTCGCTGACGCACGGCTGATCGCGGGCTCAGCCTTTCCCCTTCTGCGCCGTCACCAGACCCGCAATCCCCTTGATCTGCTCCTCCATGACGCGCTCCGCA
This sequence comes from Candidatus Latescibacterota bacterium, assembly GCA_029547385.1. Classification (GTDB taxonomy): domain Bacteria; phylum Latescibacterota; class MWCZ01; order MWCZ01; family MWCZ01; genus MWCZ01. Next base: position 599 of record JAKPPK010000496.1, on the reverse strand, counting down.
AGGGCGGGGTCGTAGGTATCCAGCGCTTTGCGATTGAAGAAATCAAAACCGATATCTACGAGAGAGTCGCGATATATCCGGTAGTTGATGTCGTTGATCGTCCGGCTGATGGTCTCCCGACCGATGCCCGCGTCAATCGCGATGCGGAACACCATCTCGTGAAGCATTCTCATCGCTTTCAGGTCGCCGCGTCGCTTGTCAATGACACTGTCCACGGACCCTGTGGATTCAATGACCTCCAGGATGCGCTGCTTCTCCGCGTCCATTCCCCTTTTCACATCGTCCTGGAAAACGGACGCAAACAGCTCCCGGACGGCACGCATCTCAATGTTCAGCATGCCGAGGTTGGCGCGCGGACCGATGAACACCAGCAACCAGATGCCGTCGTTCTGGCAAACCCTCAACGCCCCGTGAACGGTCTGGATGGTCAGGTCGCTGACGAGGCCCATTTTGAGACTTTTTGCGGCCTTCGTCAGTTCGAACGGCAGCGTCGTGCCGATGGCGGAAGCGCGTTTGAGGTCGTCGTCCGAGCGGAAATCCTGCGCAATGGTTGACCCGTCGGGATCGATGAGCAACGCGCCCGTAACGCCCTTCAACCG
>JAKPPK010000483.1 GCA_029547385.1 Candidatus Latescibacterota bacterium | reverse complement strand
TTTCGATTTGCCGATGAAGCCTGTGATGAAGACGATTTGCGGGCGGAACAAAGCGGCCGTGACGGCCGCGGCAAAGACCATGGGGTGGGAAAAGGCCGAAACCGACTGGATGAAGATGATCAAGGATCCGCAGATTCAGATCGTTGACATCTGCACTCCCGGAAATGAACACAAACCGATGGCCCTCGCCGCCTTGAAAGCCGGGAAGCATGTGGTGTGTGAGAAACCTCTCGCGAACACCCTGGCCGAGGCGAAGGAAATGGCGCACGCAGCGAAAGAGGCCGGTGTGTGCACGCTCACCGCATTCAATTACCGTCGGGTTCCCGCAATCGCGCTCGCCAAACAGATGATCGACCAGGGCCTGCTCGGCACGATCTACCACTGGCGTGCAGTGTACCTGCAGGATTGGATCATTGACCCGAAGTTTCCCCTCGTGTGGCGATTGAGGAAGGAAGTTGCCGGTTCTGGGCCCCACGGCGATCTGAACGCGCACATCACCGATCTCGCCCGGTACCTGGTGGGCGAAATCACGGAAGTGGTGGGTATGGGCAAAACATTCATCAAAACTCGTCCCATTCAGGAGGCGTTGGCAGACGGCGGGCTCGGTGCAAAGGCGGGGACGAAGAAGGGGAAAGTTACCGTCGAGGACGCGATGTTGTTCCTGGCGAAGTTCGAGAACGGGGCGTTGGGATCGTTTGAAGCCACCCGCTTCGCGGCGGGAAGGAAAAACTTCAATTCCTTCGAAATCAACGGCTCGAAAGGTTCCATCGCGTTCAATCTGGAACGCCTGAACGAGCTTCAGTACTTCAATCGCAAAGACGATGCGAATCTCCAGGGGTTCCGCACCATTCTCTGCAACGAAGGCGGGCAGCCGTACAATGCAGCGTGGTGGCCTTCCGGTCACATCATCGGCTGGGAACACACGTTCACCCATGAGTTCAAGGATTTCATCGAGGCCATTGCAGCGAAAATGGACACAATGCCGAATTTCGAGGACGGAATGAAAACGCAGGCGGTTCTTGAAGCAGTCATGGCTTCCGCAGACAAGAAAAAATGGGTAAAGGTACCACTCTGAACGGGCGCTTGAATAACGCCCGGAATGTCCGGAACGCAGGGATGCCGTCCGCCGGCATCCCTGTTTGCATCTTACACAGAAAGGGTACCGGCAGTGGCAGACGAAGCCAAACGTATGATTCTTGAGGTGAAACACCGACCGGGCAAGCCCCCTCTGGAATGGGCGTGTGAGTGGGTGGACGGTGAAATTGGCAAATGGGCGCGCGTCCGGTACGTAAGCGACACCGAACAGAAAGTGCAGGATACCGTGCTTCCGGTCGGCACCGTCACCGACGGGGTGTACTGGGCGGACCGTCCTTTCCATGTATGGAAGTTCTCAACCGGTGCAGGCGGGCACATCGGGTACCGTTTCGATGTTTGCACGAACACGTTCATCTGGAAGGAAAAACTGATTTGGTACGACCTTGAACTCGATCTCTGGATTCCTTCGTGCGGATCGCCGCAGTGGCAGGACGAGGATGACATGAGACGACTTGTCAGGATGGAGCATCTCAGTCAGGAGGAACTGGATGTTGCCGAACAGGCGAAGAAGTATCTTGACAACCACTGGAGAACCGTGATTGAGTGTGCGTTCGGGGAGGTGCACTCTTAGAAAACAGGGCAACAAGTTTGCGCCGGGGAGGCGGTTTCTTGGCACGAAGCTCGAACGATCGCATTCTCATCCTTCAGACATCAAGAGCCCCGGTGGCACTCTCGGATGAACGCTTCCTCCGTTCACGGTTCGATGTACGAGCTTTTCGTATCATTCTTGCGCCGCCCGTTCGTGTGCTGACCAACACGGCAACCCTAGCTGTATGGTTGTGCTGGAACCTTCCGCGAGCACGTGGGGTTTTCTTCCGCTTCGCGGATTACTACGCGTTCCTGCCCGTGTTTCTGTCGCGGCTGTTCAGACGCAAGTCATGGATCGTCCTCGGCGGATACGACGCCCACCATTTCCCGGAATATGGCTACGGCGTCTACGAGCAACCACTGCGAGCATCAATTGTTCGGTACGCCGTTCGGAATGCAACCGCAGTGTTGCCCGTGGACCAGTCGTTGTACGATGGCGTGAACGCGTACGCGTTCGATCCGCCCCGTCCCACGGGGATCAAATCGCTGGTTCCCAATTTCAGGAGCGAAGTCCGGGTTGTTGCGGACGGGTTTGATCACGAATTCTGGACGCCCTCTCCCGGATGTCGGAAAGAACGGCTGGTGGTGGCGACCGCGAGTGTTCCGCAGGGTACGTCGCGGGAGAGCCGCATGCGGATGGTGGTGCTCAAAGGTGTTCCGCTTTTATTGGAGGTTGCCCGGCGGATGCCGGATGTCACCTTCGCGATTGTTGGTCCCGACGAGGGAGTTCTTCCTCAGGGGGGCCAGCCCGTTCCGCCGAATGTCCAGTTGCCGGGGTATCTATCGCCGGAGGAACTCCGCGAGTATTACCGGAGAGCGGCCGTATATGCACATCCGTCTCTTACCGAGGGGTTGCCTGCTGCCGTTGCGGAGGCGATGCTTTGTTGTTGCGTACCGGTCGGTTCCTCGGTGAACGGTATTCCGGAACTGATCGGGGATACGGGGTTCGTACTGACGCGGCCGGCGGTTGACGAATGGGTCGCCGCGGTGACTCGTGCATTGGAACTCGGTGCGTCTTCACGGGCGCGAGATCGAATCGTTGCTCTTTTCAGCCTGGCGAAGCGGCATCGCATGCTGCTCGATGTGATTGAGGGATGAGTCTGGTGGCTATCCGTCGGGGAAGAAGGGTCGAATCAGAAAACCGTTGGAAGGTGTCATAGGAGAAGGCAGATGCCATCAATCGCGATTATAGGCGCATCGAAAGACCGTTCGAAGTTCGGTAACAAAGCCGTTCGGGCTTACGTTCGTCAAGGGTGCACCGTGTACCCGGTCAATCCTAAGGAACGCGAAATAGAAGGGATCCTGGCGTATCCTTCCGTGAAGTCGATTCCTTTTCCGGTGGACAGGGTTGCCCTTTACGTGCCTCCCCAGATCGGCATCGCACTGCTACCCGAGATAGCCGGAAAGCATCCCGCGGAGTTGTTCGTCAACCCTGGTGCGGAAAGTCAGGAGTTGCTGGACGAAGCCAGAAGGTTGGGTCTGGAACCGATCGTTGCCTGTGCGATAGTGTCAGTCGGGGAAATGCCGGATTAGGATGGACGGACAGCGATGAGAAAGGTCGTGAAGGCACGGCCTCGGCTTGAGAACTCGCCATCGGACGGAGCGAAAGCGCTCTTTCTGGAGGCGGTGCGCGCGCTCCGGCCGGAGGACATCCCGGTCAAACCGGTTGATCGTGGGGAAGGCGACGCCTCTGAACCAGTTGCCAGACGTCGTACTGAGAGGGTTGTGGAGTCTATCGATCTTCACGGCATGACTGCAGAACAGGCGATCAGGTATCTCACGGAAGTGCTTTCAGATTACCGACGAACGGGCGGAACGGTCCAGATCGTTGTCGGCAAAGGGCTGCACAGCCCCGACGGGCAGGGAGTTTTGCGCGAGGTCGTCTCTGGCTGGCTCGACCATGCAGGAAAACGTTTCGTCTCGCGATGGCGGTGGGGTGGGCGGAGACAAGGGGGAAATGGTGTCATCGTCGCGGCAATCCGCGTTCCTGGAAAACCAGACTGAAAGCAGGGTGGTGTCTTGAACCGGAATCTTCTTCGGGAACTCATCGAGCCGATCCTCAACACTCCTACGGGGCCATTCTACGAGGATCACGTGGCGTCCTTCGTCGCGGAAACAGTACGCGGCACAGGACTCACGATGAGCACTGACACGTTCGGGAACATCCTTGTCCGCCGCCCCTCAGTCGGCAGGAACAACCTCCGTATCGGGTTTATGGCGCACATGGATCACCCGGCCTTTGAAGTGATAGAGCAGCTCGAGGGAGCAGTTCGTGTTGCGTGGCACGGAGGTGTGGATGCGGAGTACTTCCCGCAGGCGCGCGTCAGATTTCACACCCCCGGCAATCCGTGCACGGGTGAGATTCGAGAGGTGGAGCTTGAAGAAGCTCGTAACAGGGTGAAAACCGCTGTTGTGGCGTGCGACTCACCTCCATCCGTTGGGACTCTCGCAACGTGGGAACTGCCACCGGTGGAGGTAACGAACGGGGTTCTGCGTGCGCCGGCGGTGGATGACGTCGCGGGATGTGGCCTTCTGTTGGCGCTACTCCTCGAACTGGGCGACCGACCGCTGGAAACGGAGGTTTGGACCCTTTTCACCCGAGCAGAAGAAGTCGGGTTTGTGGGTGCGATCGGACTGGCGCGAAGCGGGCGATTACCAGTTTCGACGCCCGTTGTTTCTGTGGAGATGAGCAAAGCGACGGCGGGCGTGACGCAGGGGATGGGTCCGGTAATCCGTCTCGGAGATCGATCAAGCATTTTTGACGCAATGTTCGTGCTCTTCATGAAAGACGTGGCCAGCGACCTCAAAGGGCGTATCGAGGGCTTCAAATACCAGCAAGCGATGATGGAAGGGGGCAGTTGCGAGGCAACTGCGCTCAATCTTTTTGGGTACCGAACCGCCGGTCTGGCAGTTCCACTGACAAACTACCACAACCAGCGCCCTTCCGGCCCGAGTGGCCCCTTCGTCATAGATTCAGAGGAAATTGCCATCAACGACTTTGCAAATGCCGTGGATCTATGCGTTGGAATGTGTGAACGATTTCGCGGCCTTGACGCGATCAGGAGCGGGCACAGAAGCAAAGCCGTGGAACGCGCAGCGGAGGGTTTGCAGCGTCTGGAACGAATGGAGCGCGCAAGAACACGCAGATGAGTGCTCAGTTGCTCGATGAACGGTTCGAGCGTTGCGTTACCGACTTCAGGTCACGTCCTCCCGTCCTTCTCTCTCCAGCGCTTCTACCAGGTTCTTCACCTCCTGTACCCGCGACTTCGGGCACACCAGCACCGCAGCGTCGGTTTCAATGATCACAAGATCGTGCACTCCCATCGTCGCAACGACGGAGTTGCTGGTTCGGATAATACAGCGTTCGGTATCGAGACCCACGTGTTGGCCTCGTACCACATTGCCCCGGGCGTCGTGAAGGCTTATCTGATCGAGAGCAGCCCACGTTCCAATATCCAGCCATCCGAAATCAGCCCGGATCACCTCGACGTTATCTGCCTTTTCCATGATGCCCACGTCCAGCGAGACCCGGTCGAAACGTTGGTACGCGTTCTCAGTTACGGCAGATTCGTCGGGCGTTCCAAGAGACGATTTGATCTCTTCGAGCAGGGCGAAGTGGCGGGGGAGGAAGCGCGAGAAAAGGTTCAGTGCATGCCGTGCCTGCATCACGAACATCCCGGAGTTCCACAGATATCGCCCGTCTTCGACGTACTGAATCGCTTTGGCCTTGTTCGGTTTTTCCACGAACTCGTCGACCCTGTAGAACTGGATTCCCTCGATTTCACGTGTTTCGTGGCCAAAACGAATGTACCCGAGACCGGTATCCGGTCTGAGTGGTACGAACCCCACTACCACGACACAAGGAGCGTTTTCCGCCACGGTAACCGCGGCGTGCAGGACCTCGCGGAACCCGGTTTCGTCGGCGATGAAATGATCCGCGGTGACCACTGCCATCGTCGCGGTCGGGTCGCGCTCGGTTACCTTCAGAGCCGCCCATCCTATGCACGGGGCGGTATCTTTGCCCAAGGGTTCTACCAGGATGTTTTCCGCGGGAAACGCCGGCAGAGCACGAGCTATTTCCGATGCGTACTCGCGCGTCGTTACGATGATCTGCCGCTCAACTGGTATGAGCGGGGCAAGCCGATCAACGGCCACGCGAAGCATCGGCCGGTGGTCTATAAGGTCAAGCAATTGCTTGGGTCGGGTTTTCCTTCCCTCAGGCCAAAGCCGCGTGCCTTTTCCACCCGCCATGATTACGCCGTACGTCATGCGTCTCCCGGAGTTCTCTAACGTGAGGCTTGGTCGCCGAAAGGATCATCTGGCGGCAGAGATGTCAAAGGACCGAGGGCCCCGAGGTCCCCATCGAACCGGGTAGAGTCGCCGACAACGAGAACGCGCAGTTGGTCGCTTCTCAGGTATTTCCGCGCCACTCGTACCACGTCATCCTTTGTTACGGAACGGATCCGAGGGATGTAAGACGTGAGATAATCCTCGGGGTACCCGTCGAACATAAGGCGCATCTCCTGTCCGGCGATTCGTTCGGGCGAGGCATAAGAAAACACAAACGAGTTGATGATAGTCTCTTTCGCGGCGCTGATTTCGTCGTCGGTAACAGGTTTGATACTCATGCTGTCAATCACGGACCGCATTACGGAGATCGTTTCTGATGTCTTGTCAGCACGGGTGCCGACCGCTGCAAGAAACATCCCCTGATCGGGATCAGGGCTATCCAGCACGATTCCGAATACGTAGTACGCCAGGCCGCGGTTCGAACGAACCTCCTGGCCGAGGCGGGACGTGAAGGTTCCCGCTCCGAATATCTGGTTCATCACGGCGACGGCGTACTGGTCTGGATCGTGTCTTCGCAATCCTGTGCTTCCCATCCGGATTGCGGACTGATTCACTGCTTTCTGGATGTGATAGACCCCCGGAGGCATTCCGTGGTTCTGCTCAGGTGATGGCAGCGGCGGAACCTCCGCAACAGCCCACCCGGCGAAAGCCCGACTCACTTTGGCGACGGCCTCTTCCGGTGTAATATCTCCCGAAATCGCCATGTAGGTCACGTTCGGTCTGAACCACGTCCGGTGGAACGCGACGAGATCTTCTCTGGTGATCCTGTCGACATCCTCCAATTCGAGCTGTCGTGCCCAAGGGTTGCCTTGTCCATACACGATCTGGCGGAAACGGCGCCTTCCGATCTCGTAGGGGTCATCATTCCGCCGACGAATGCTTTCCTTCGTCAATCGTTGGAGTTCAACGATCTTGTTCTCAGGGAATGCCGGCGAAATCAGCACATCGGCAAGCATGGCGAGGCCGGAGTCAAAATCCTTGCGCAGCACATTCAGATTGGCACTGGCGCAGTCCACGTCCATTCCCACATTCAGGTGTGCTGCGAGGTAATCCAGCGTGTCGTCCAGCGCGTCGGCGCTCAAATGCAGCGTTCCACCGCGTCTCATCACGCCTGCGGTGAACGAGGCGACCCCCGGCTTCCCTGCGGGGTCACACTGGGATCCGCCTCTGATCAGGATGTCGACATTCACAATTGGCTGCTCGTTGTCGGTGAGAACGAACAGCGTAATCCCGTTCGGCAGCGTGGTTCGGAAAACCGGCGGCGGCGTGAACTTCAGCGAGTCGAACGGAGGGAGGTCGTCGGGGTGTAACGCAACGGGACGAGGGGTCGGCTCGGTTTGGCGGACCGGCAGGCACGAACTCATCAAAACGGTGAAGGCCAGTGCCGCGACCAGGTGATGGATTCGCACCATGGTTACTGGTCCTCCCTTCCGCGTCCATTGTTTTGCTCATTCTCGCGAACGATGGCTGCTACCGTCCGATTCTGGGGTTTGAAATACAACCTCGCCACGCGCATCACGTCATCCGCCGTTACCTTGGAGACATTCGCTCGATGCTCAGTAACCACCCGCCAATCTCCGTGGATTGCCTGCGCACGCGCAAGCGCCTGAGCCAGTGAATTGTTGTCCGAGATTTCGCGGATGTACGACGCCTCAAGCTGGTTTTTGCATTTTGTGAGCTCTGCCTCTGAGACAGGCACCCTCGCCAGGCTGTCGAGTTCCGAGTAAAGAATCTCTTCCACTTCCCCCGTCGTATGGGGCGCTGCCGGCGAGGCGTGCAGTACAAACAGATTTGGGTACCTCTGGCCGGGCAGTTCTTCGTACACGGCCACATCGCTGGCGATACCGGTCTGGACGAGTCTGCGGTACAGCCTGGAGGAGTTCCCGCTATCGCGGAGGATGTTGGCGATTACGGAAAAAACATATGCATCCGGGTCCGGGTAATTCGGCTTGTGGTATCCCACCATCAGCTGCGGTTCCGCATCGAAGTCCACCGAGACCCTTCGCTCTCCGGCTTGAGGTGGTTCTACAGTCCGCACCTCAGGCGCCCGGCGATTTGTCGAAGGTATTCGTCCAAAATACCTGTCTACGAAAGCCTTTGCACTGTCAACTGAGATGTTCCCAACGATTACGCCGACGGTGTTGCTGGGGACGTAGTACGCCTCCCGGAACGCCGCCGCGTCCTGGGCGGTAACCTTCTCGACCTCGCTCATCCACCCTACAATCGGGATACGATATGGGTGGGCCTGCATCGCGGTTGCCATGAACTGCTCGTAAAGCTTGCCTTCCGGGTCGTCGTCCGTTCGCATGCGGCGCTC
>JAKPPK010000460.1 GCA_029547385.1 Candidatus Latescibacterota bacterium | reverse complement strand
ACAGACACGGAATTCAGACCTTCCCTCACCGCGCTCGGAGCCGGCAATCGTACCGGTCACGCGTGAAGGATACTCCGCACTCCGCAAGCCCTTGTCCGCATTATCAAGACTTGCGAATGTTACTCCTTGATCACGGTAATGTCAATTCCCTGTCCTTCAGGAAACCCTTGTGCAGATCGAGAGGCACCAAACATGCCATTGCCTGTTTTGTCCCTTGCATCAGCTACTGCCGCCCTCCGTGGCGGCGAGGTAGTGGCCTACCCGACAGAAACCTTCTACGGGCTCGCTGTCCTCCCTTCCGATGCGGAGGCGCTGGCCCGCCTCGTCAGACTGAAAGGAAGAGACACCGACAAACCCGTAAGCCTTATCCTCGGGAAGGCCGAAGTGGTATCCGACTTCGCAACCTCTTTGACCCCCACCACCATACGTCTGATTTCTCTCGCGTGGCCCGGCCCCCTTACGGTCGTCCTCCCGGCGAAAGACTCGGTGGCGCGTGTGATTACCGGCGGGACAGGTACCGTCGCGGTCCGCGTACCTTCTCACCCCGGTGCGAGGATGCTCGCTGATTCCGCGGGAGGTGCCATCACGGCGACGAGCGCGAACCGTCAGAGTATGCCGCCCGCGCGAACGGCGGAAGAGGTGGAAGCTCAGTTCCCCGACGGCCTCGCCGGGGTGTTCAACGGAGAACGCGCACCGGGAGACCTCCCGTCCACGCTTGTGCGCCCCGTCGGGGGAACACTGCACCTGCTGCGGCGGGGCGCTGTTGATCTGCCCACTCTGAGGGAATGGTGGAGTGGCGAAATCGTGGATGCGTAGAGCATCCAGAAAAAGTAAAGGAGCCGTGCCACACAGCCCACGGTTCCTTCCCCTTCGAGTAGAGCGTTCATGTCAGTTTCGGTCGCGTTCCGATCGATGAAACCACCCCTGCGCGAGACGCTCTTTCGAAAGAACGACTTCCCGATCGTCGTCCTTCCTGAGATTGCGTCTTTTTCCCCTTGACCGGAGGTCGAGGGCTGCCAGCTCTGCGATGCGTGACATGTCGGCGCACACGGGCGATTCGGACGACAGCCCGAACCAATCCTCCCGCGAACCGCAGCCAGGGTCGTATATCGGACATTGCGAGATTCCGGTGATCCCGAACGCATTGGGCTGATTGTATAACGTCATTGTTCGCTCCTTTGAGTTTTCCTTTCGCTCGTTGTTCGCCGTCGGTTGTGACGACGGGCGCTTCCGGGGTTCCGTGCTCCGGTTGTCCCTTGCACCTCGAAGAACCCGGAATTCTAGCATGCAATGACTGTGCCATTGTTGCACTTCAACTCTACATGCCCACATTTACGCTATGTGTACCCTCCTTGGTGCTGTTTTTCGCCACGCAACCGCGCAAGAATTGCATTTTGCTGCCATTGATGCACTATCCGCCACCAATCGGCGGATCCCCAGCAAACAGAGCACTTCCTCCAGTTGTCGGTCTGGCTCTATACTAGGAATGCACGAATCGGGTTCGCTTCGGACCCGCGGCCTGGCGCAACACGATAACAGGAGCGTGAGGTTCATGGTACGAATCGCAGTTTGCGGATCGGCAGGACGAATGGGTCGGCGCATCGTTGCCCTGGCGCACGAAGACCCCGAACTCAGCATCACGGGAGCCGTGGAGAAACCCGGTGACCCGGCAATCGGTTGCGATGCAGGTGAAATCGCGGGCGTCGGGAGGCTCTCGGTTCCCGTCGTCAATAACCTCGCAGATGCCATCAAAGGCGCAGATGTCGCCATTGCCTTCATCAATAACCCGGAAGCCACGGTGGAGCAGGCCGCCATCTGCAGAGCCGCCGCAAAGCCGCTTGTCCTGGGAACTACGGGCCTGACGTCTGAGCAGGAACAGGCGTTCAAGGACGCAGCGCAAGGGATTGCGGTTGTGAAGACAAGCAATTTCAGTGTTGGCGTAACCGTGCTTCTGCGCCTGGTTGAGGAAGCGGCGCATCTACTCGGACCACGGTTCAATTGCGAGATAGTGGAAGCCCACCACACATTGAAGCGAGACGCACCGAGCGGGACCGCCATCTCGCTGGCGAAAGCAGTAGCGAAAACATGGGGCTGGGATTTTGAAAAATCCGTCCGCCACGGAAGAACCGGCATCACCGGGGAACGCCCTGTTGATGAGATTGGAATGCACTCGTTGCGGGCGGGGGATATCGTCGGCCAGCACGACGTCTTGTTCGGGGGCGTCGGCGAATCGATAGAACTGCGCCACCGTGCCCAGAGCCGCGATACGTTTGCGATGGGGGCACTCCGTGCCGCAAAATGGGTTGTGGGCAAACCCGAAGGGTTGTACGACATGTTTGATGTTCTGGCTTTACGGTGAAACCTCAGGCCGGAGGGAACGCAATGAGTTCGCTCACCCGTTTGTGGACGTTCGAAACTGCCGGATTTGTAGGTTGTCCGGCCGTCCTTCCCACGCAGGACGGCACACTCCTGGTCTGTGGAACCAATTCGGGGCACATTGTCGCTATCGATTCAGATCGCAACGAGCACTGGAGAACGCCAGTAGGTTCGAAGTTGGGGACATGGGTTTCAGTATCGTCTGCGAATGATCCCGACAGATGCGTGCTCGCCGTCACGGAAGCAGGGAAGGCGATCCGTCTTTCAGACGACGGTACGCTCGTCTGGGCGTCCGACGTCGAAGCCGCAACCAGCCCCTTCAACAGCGTCGGAATAGCATTCGGCGGGCAGGTCTCCCGCGTCATCGTGACCGACGCGAAGGGACGTGTCACCGGTCTTGCGCTTGATTCCGGGGAGCATGCGTGGCAGTTCCACACGAACGTGCGAGCCGTGGGACCCGCGGCAATAGGTGATATCGATCGAGACGGCGAGGATGAAATCGTCTTTTGCGCGGGAGACTCGTTCATCTATTGCATCGATCTGAATGGAAGGCTCCTCTGGCGCGTCAAGACTGATGCACCGGCTGAATTCTCTGCACCGGTACTGGTTGATTTCGGGCAAGGCCCACGCGTACTGGCAGGGTCCATGGACGACGTCCTTCGCTGCATCACCCCTGAGGGTGAGGTCGCGTGGACTTGTCGTGGCGCAGGGGCCGGAAGCATCGAAATCGGCATCGCAGCCGGCGACATCAACGCCGACGGTGTTCCGGAGATCGTATTTGTCCACGCCGGCCGGGCGATCCAGGCGGTTGCGTCGGATGGCACGCTCATCTGGGCAAACACGGATTCAGGAGATGGCGACCAACCATTTGCACCATCCCTGGTAGATGTCGACCGCGACGGCAGGTTGGAATCGCTGCTCGTTCAACGCGCCGGAACGACTCTTCGCGTGTTTGATTCCGAGGGGGTGCAGATCGAGAATTACCGCCTCGAGGGAACGATGATCGGGGCGCCCGTCGCCGCCGACCTGGACGGCGACGGGATGCTCGAAATCTTCACCGTAAACGCCACCACCGGGGCCTTGAGTTGTTTCAAAAGCCTCGGAGGCAAAACGGAGTGGCCGACAAGCCGCGGCGCATTCGATGGGCGCGCCAACAATCTCCGCACGGGGAGACCGCTGGCCAGAAAACCTGAGACGCCCCGCGATCTTCCCGCTGTGGTTGGACCGAAGGGTCGATTGCGGCTCGGGTCAAACGTTCTTGATTACGATCTCCCGTCCGGAACGTATGCCAGCGTCTCACTTCGGGGTTCTGATGGGGTCACCCACTTCGGGGTTGCGGATTCGCAACGCAGGGTTGAGTTCGAAATCCTTACCTGCGGCGAATACACGGTGCAGGCAACGATATATCGCGATGCCGATCGTGCCCCGATCGGGGCCGCTTCGAGCCAGTTCTCCGTAACCCTTTTCCAGGATGAACAGGCTGAAATTGAGCGCCTGCTGAAGCACCTCTCAGGCATTGCCGGCGGGTACGGCATCACGAACGATCTGGTTCGGGGAACGCGCACCCGGAAGCTCACGTGGCATGATATTCTGGAGCGGTTGCCTCAATACGAAAAAAGCTCCAGTGAGCAACGCCGTGCATTTGTCGAAGAAATCCGCCACTTCCTTGACCGACTTCGCCGCGATATAGAACTGCAGAAGAGACGAGTTGCGCTGACGGCGGAGCGAGATGCCTCTACCGAGTTCTTACCGTGGATCGTGGAAAACCCCTGGAGCGCCTTCGCGCCGGAGCTCGATGTGCCTGCCGGGGACTGCGCTTCCCGGGTTGCGCTGACGACAGATATGCGCGGACACGACGTCCTCGTCGTGCAGATTGCAAACCTGCTCGACGTGCCCTTGGAGATTCGCGCGTCTCTGGGCCGGATTACGTGCCCCACCGGCCAGAAACTTGATGCGGTCGCCCATCTCACTCTGCGCAGAGTCGCCTGGGTACCCACATCAACTTCAAAAATGGGGCCGGACGCCCTCCCCGACCTGGGCGAAGCTGGCCTTATCGGGGTGCCGGCGGCCAGCTCGGCACGATTATGGGTGGATGTTGACACCGGTGACCTTCCTGCCGGCGAGTATTCGACAGCACTCCATTTGAGGGCGCTTACCCCTGCGGGTACTACGTGGGAGATTCCCATCCACTGGACGGTTTCCTCCTTCCAGTTGCCAGAACAGATGCCCCTTCGCTTCTGCAACTGGGGTTACCCTCACTCCTCTCCGTTGCGCGACATCGAGGAAGCTACGATCCGCGATATGCAGGCGCATCACACCAACGTGTTCGTCATCACGCGGTTGCCGAAAGTGGAATACGACAATGCGGGCAACCTCAAAGGCGAAGTCGACTGGTCCGAGCACGACTGGATTCTGGATCGGCTGCGCCCCAACGATATGATGCTCATCAGTCCGGGCGGCCTTCACCCGGCGCCCGACGCACCTGGTTCCCACACTCCGGAATGGGAGCGCGCGTTTTCGCAGTACCTCCCCCTCTGGGTGAATCACCTTGCAGAGAAAGGTTTCGGGTACGAACGCTGGGCTTTCTACCCGGTAGATGAGCCTGGACTGCTCGGCGGCAAACTCATTGACGAGCTGGAATACCAGGCCAGGCTGTTCAAAAGAATAGATCCGCGAGTCCAGGTGTACACCGATCCTTTCAAGGGTATGACGGTTGCCGACCTGCGAAGGGTGCTTGACGTCGTTGACATTTACCAGTTGAGTTTTGGATCAGTCCTTACGGAGCCATCTCGGGAACGTTACAACTACCTCAAAACCACCGGAAGAACACTGTGGACCTACGAAGCATATGGCGGCGTCAAGGATATGGTGGGAGTGAAGTATTACTGGGAGATGATCTGGACGGCGTGGGAACTCGGCCTTACCGGTGTCGGCTACTGGTCGTACTGCACCCGGGGGGTGGACCTGTGGCAGGGGCCGAATCCGAACAACAATGACTGGGAGATGGTGTACGGCGGAGCACGCACGCCGGTTCCAAGCGTGCGCGTCCAGGCGATACGCATCGGTATCGAGGACTACGCTCGTATGTGGGCGGTCCAAAATGCGGCGGAAACAGCGCGAAATGCCGGCGACATGAATCGTTCAAAAATGCTTGCCGAGGCGTTGGAGGAGATCGTCCGTGCGGCACGGGACTCCGAGTGGAACCCGGTTCACGTAGCGTCTCTGCGTCGCAAACTGAGTGCGCTCGCGGCGGACGACACCTGATTCGGGCGCACGCACATGTCCGAAAGCATGTACGCGGAGTTTCTCGCGAGTCTCAATGATTCAAACCAGGGTACGCGCGCTGTTCTCACACTTGCCTGTGTGTGGCTCCTTGTGGATATGATTCGGGGTGCACCGTGGGCCAGCACGGCACTGAAAGCAGTGTTCGCCAGTTCTGCCCTCACAACAGGATTGTTTTTCTACCCGACGCTCGCAAAACATACTGGCGAACACCGTGAAACCCTCCTCTTCTGGGGCGCGATGTTCTTGCTTTCGAGCGCGCTCGGATTTGCAGACACGATCCTCGGCAGAACACAAATTCGCCTCCCCCGTTCTGGCTGGCCTCTCGCGGTAGTGCTGGTCTTTTGCACAGCGGGAATCGGATTCCCCGCGGTCGAGTGGTTGGGCGGGCGTACCTACCGTGCGTTTCAGGCTTTTGCGCTGGCTCCTGCTCCGTACGCGCTTGTTGTCCTGCCTCTTCTTGCTGCATCGGCCCACAGTTCGCTGCTCGGAGTCGCGTGGCTCATTTCCGTGTTCGTCGCGTCCGCTGACGTGGCGCTGGTCTCCCGCCTGTTCGGGTTGCCGTATTGGCACCCCATCGCCATGTTCGCCGTGATTGTATCAGCCTATTTTGCGTTTCGTCGGCCGATAAGTGCGGAACACAAGCCCTGACCACATTTGCACGAAAGCAAGGAAACGATGTACATTGCTTCGTTGAGGGTGCCGACAGAACTGCCGAGACGCACCCGGGGCATGTCGTGAGCGATTACCGTGGGCACGTCGTTGCCGGAGTTGTGTGGTTCCTGACGCTCGCAGCCGTGGCTTTTCTGCTTCTGCCCGAGCTGGCCGGCTCCCAGGGTCGGTGGTTCGTCCTGAGTGGCTGGGGGTTCGTCGCTCAGCTTGCCGTGGCAGTGCTGGCGGCACTTTGGCCTGACGTTGACACTGCCAGCCGCGGGAGGAAAGTGTTCTACCGCGTGCTGCTCGTTTTTTCTTTGTACAGCATGGCGCGCAGCCAGTGGAAAATGGCCGCGGTGATTGGGCTCGCGGGGATTCTGCCCGCGCTTGGAAACCACAGGGGGTGGACGCACACGGTGTGGGCCGCCGTGCTCGTTCCCCTTCCGATCGTTCTGTTACCTCTGTATGTTTCGGACGACGGGCAATGGTTGCGGACGCCAGACTTCCAAAGGATTTCGGTGGGGTTGCCTTTTTACGTGGCGGCCATGGTGGGGCTTTTCAGTCATCTGGCCGCTGACGGCTTTTTCGGCCTGTTGCTGGCCCGTATCAGCGGCGGATCTGGGAAAGGTAC
Source organism: Candidatus Latescibacterota bacterium (assembly GCA_029547385.1). Lineage (GTDB taxonomy): Bacteria > Latescibacterota > MWCZ01 > MWCZ01 > MWCZ01 > MWCZ01. The sequence continues at coordinate 12,938 of JAKPPK010000460.1, read as the reverse complement.
GCGCAGGAATTGAGAGCACAAAAGAACCCCGACTGAAAAAAATGTGCGGCTCGCGGGCCGCCTCAATGTGATAGATACGTGCTCGTCAGGAGATTCGCAATGACGCGATTCGAAAAGCGATGCTCGAATGCGGTGTGCGGTAGAACCCGCATACCGTCCATTGCGTGTGCCTTCATGGCGACGCTTGTCGGCATACTGGTGTTGTCTTCGTGCGGCACCCGGCGCGCCCGTGTCCATGGAACGATGTATGTTCCTCCCGGCCTGCAGGGGAACGCGCAATGGGGAGAGGTGTGGCTCGTTCACGATTCGCCCGAACTGGAATACGACCTGAAGGAGCGCGAACGCCTGGTAACCCTCGCGCTTCTTGGCAAAGACGTGGAATTCCTCCGCAGGCAGTTGCCGGCGCTCATCCAACTGGGAGTCCTTCGCGAGAAGATCAATATCCTGAACCGGGGGCAAATCCCGACTGCAATCACCCTGCCGCCGCGTCGTGAGATTACTGCCCTGACGCCGTTTGATTCCATTTTCCAGGGCATTGTCGTTGAAAGCAGGCCGGCAACTGCACCGGAGTTGGCCGCCGGACTGGACAAGCTCAAGGACGAACTCCGCGACTCAGTTGAGGCAATCCACCGACGACTCCAGACATCGATGGACAGCCTGCGGGCGGCCCGGGCGGAGCAAAAGCGAATCATGTTCGCCGGCGCCAACGGTTCCGCCACCCCCAAACGCGTGATGGCCGCCCCAGTCGGGCTCGATGGCAGGTTCTCGTTCTCCGATGTACCCCCTGGAAAATACCGGCTTCACGCGCAGTACAGACTCCAGCAATGGTTCGTCTCCGTTCCCCTTGAGGTCGGCCGGAGTGACGTCCAGAAGGACATACCCAGGCTTCCGGGCGTTCTTCTTGATTCCAGGGCCATCATCAATACCGAGGCTCTGTGCGCAAAGATCCTCGCTCTTTGAGGGAAATGATCGACAGGAGGCGTTTGGCCCCACTGCGTTGGGTTATAGGATGGTTCGCGCTGACGCCCGTCGAGATACTGGTTTTGGCGGCAGTCTCCGCCACGGTTTTCTGGCAGGCCTTGCCGCGGTACAAGGAATGGACGTTCCGTCAGCTTGTCGCCGAGGAGACCGGCGACGTCACCCAGTTGAACTACGCTCTGAGCGGCGACACAGGCCTTTTTGTGAGGTGTCCGGCGCGCCTCGATGACTGCCCGGACGGATCAACCACCGAAACGTGCTCGCTTTTCTCTGCCCTGTCTCCCGAGTTTCGCGTCGCTTCTGCATGGCGCAAAGAGAACGGCGATTATTTGGGGCCGGCCGGCGGAAGATACCGATATCTTCCTGGCGAGTGCAGACTCGCCCCGGTTGGGAAAGAATCTCAGGGGGGCAAGCGGCGTCATTGACCAACGAGCGCAACCTTATTGCGTATCTGCTGAAGAAACAACGCGGAGTATACGGAATCGTTTCGTTCCTGCGGGCACTTGAACCGTAACTTCCTCCCCGGCTCCATGTCCCACAAGCCCCCTCCCCACTGGTGAACCGGTCGAGATCTTCCCCGACGCGAAGTCGCTTTCCGCCTCGGATACCAGCGTGTAGCTGAATCGTTTGCCGGTATTCAGGTCCTCGAGGTCCACCCGGCGCCCGATGTGCGCCTTCCCTTCAGGCAGACTCTGATCGTCCAGAACAATCGCGCGGGAAAGCTGGTCCTGAAGTTTGGCGATCTTCGCTTCCAGACGTCCCTGCTCTTCCTTTGCAGCATCGTATTCCGCATTTTCGGTGAGGTCACCCTTCTCCCGGGCTTCCACAATCTGGCGCTTGATCCGGGGACGTTCCTCGACTTTGAGGAAACGCAACTCTTCTTCCAGCTTGGCTCGTCCTTCCCGGGTCATATAGATGCTGTTCATCAAAGGGACTCCCTGATTATGGCCACTCTGCCCGCCTTTCCTGCGGCTGCCCGTTCCGAAACGTAAAACAAAACCTGCACCGACGGGCAGAGTCGGTGCAGGAAAATGTGCACTTGAGTGTAACCGAAAAGGACGTTCAGGTCAAGTCTTGCGCGCTGAACCCCTCGTCACCGGCTTCTCTCCATTGCCGCAGCTCGCCTCTCTCAGGCAACCACGCTGACGGACGGGGGATTGATGTAGCCGTGAAACGCGTCGGCAACCTGCCCGCCCACCACGTCGCCAGCATGCACATACACCCGATACGCGAATGCAAGTGTTTCACCCGCGCCGAGCGTGTGGGAACCGTTGCGGGATTTGTCACCGTAGAATTCACTCAACCCGAACGGATTGGCTGTCATCAGGCCATAGTTGCGGACGTGCCAGTAGGTCGGATACCGAAAGCTTTTTGGATGATTGAAAAGTGCGATTCCAACCTCATTCCCGCCTTCGTCGAGACCGGAGTAATCGCACCAGGGCGACCTCTTGCCCCACGTCTCCGGCTCGTTCGTCCCGCCATCAGCGTTCGTAATACGCCCCGTTCGGGGAACATCCATGCACGTTGCAACCCGAACCGCGATGATACCGCCTTCCTTCGTATCGCCGAACACGACGGGGCCTTCGGTGGCACGGAACTCAACTTCGAGATCAAACATGCGCAGGCCTTGCGGCATCGCCCAGAAACACCATTTGCGTCGGTCTTCGCACACCTTCTTCCCGGAGTTGTCAACCCAGTCGTTCACCGTTTCGAGCACGCCGAACACCGGTCCACTCTGGCAGTTCAGAACCTGTTTTTGAACCTGCCTCCCGTGCCCCGTCTCCTCCGACCAGTTATCCACGCCGTTCACACTGCCGTGCGCGACCCACAAAGACTTGTGATGGTGGTGATCCTGCGATTCGTTTTCACGAGGTTCCACCGGCCACCCTCGGGTAACGGAATGCCCGAACGGCCCCATCACCGGATGCAGGAAAGGCCTCGCCCATTTGTCGTCAGCGTGATAACGGCCGAGACGAGTACCGGAAATGGTAACCTCAATGTCGCCGTTGGGTTGCGGCGCCAGGATCGCTTTTTCCTCCGCCGGTGAGGGCAGAAAAGTGATCTGGAATGTCGCGGCGGCATTCCTCGCCAGATAAGGCAGAATGAACGTCACGTCTGCTGTCCCGTCGGCTTCTCGTTCGCCAAGTTGCGCCACCACGGCAGGCGCAGGGATGTACCCTTTTTTCGGAGGGCTCGCCACATATGGTTCGACAACCGCCGAACGAGCATCCTGCGGGACCGGGACACGAGTTCGGATTGGAACAAAATGCCGGTCATGCGGACCGGCCGATATCGTCACTTTTGCTGTTTCCATAGAGCAAGCTCCTGCACGTGAGGCGGATTACTGAATCGAACAAAAACTCGGTGTACTGACTCGAGCCGATGCTCAGAATGTACCGAGGACACCAGAGGTGTGGCAAACAACCCCGCGCGGGGTCTCGTCGCCTAGGAATCCCCGTTGAACGGGCGTATCTTTGGTTATTATTTTCGACTGAAAATTCAGGACGAGGAAAGGCATGGCAGCCATCAGGACAATTACGCCCGCTCAATTGGAGGAATGGCTCGAAAACGGAAAGGACTTCGTTCTCGTAGACGTCCGCGAGCAGAACGAGTGGGAGATTTGCCACATCAAAGGAGCGCTCTTCCGCCCTTTGAGCCAGATTTCGAGTTGGATAGACGCTCTTGACCCCAACAAGGAGTACGTCTTCCATTGCCACCACGGAGGACGTAGTCATCAGGCCTGCGCCCTGGCAATCGCGCGCGGTGTTGAAAACGTCATCAGCCTGGAGGGTGGCATCGACAGCTGGTGCACGGCTGTCGAACCACAAATGAAACGCTATTGACGACACTGACGCCATCACTGGATTGACGGTACCGGGAATGAGAACTGCTCTTGCGCAGATAACCGGCGACGATTTTGTCACGGAAGTGCCGGCCGAATTCGCATCACTGGATGGCGTTCGGCCCAGATACCTCGTCAAACCGGGCAATCCTCAAGAAATCGCTGCCGTGCTGGAAGCTGCCGGGCGGGAACAGTGGGCTGTGCTTCCCATCGGCTCCGGCTCTGCAATCGCCATCGGCAACCCACCCCGCAGAGGAGACATCTGGCTTTCCACTGCCCGCCTCAACGCGTTCGAAGAGTACGAGTCAGCGGATCTCACCGCCACTGTTCAGAGCGGATGCCTCCTCTTCGACCTGAACAGGGTATTTGGCGAGCACGGTCAGATCCTGCCTCTCGATCCCCCCGGTGCGGGCAGCCGCACAATCGGAGGAATAGTTGCCACCGCACAGACAGGGACGCTGCGCCTTGGTTACGGCCAACCGCGGGATTGGATCCTTGGCCTCCAGATCGCCACGCCGGATGGGAAGCTCATCCGAAGCGGCGGGAAGGTTGTCAAGAATGTTGCGGGCTACGATCTCACTCGTCTCTTCACCGGTTCTTACGGCACGCTGGGAATCATCACTCAGGTCAGTCTGAAGGTTTACCCGAAACCTGCCACAGAAATGACAATGGTGTGTGGGTCAGACGAGATCGTTCGGGTGTGGAAGACGGTGGAACACATGTTGTCCGGGAACATCAATCCGGTTTCACTGGAAATCGTGTCGGAAAACGCGCTCAGACGGGTGGGTTTGGAAGGAGAACTGCCAGGTTATTGCCTCTGTGTCCGGGTCGCAGGCGAAGAGGCCGATGTGCGTGTGCAAACGATGCAGATGGAAAGAATCGCCTCGGAATCGGAATTGAGCGTGCGTGCACCTGTCCCCGCGGAAACAGCAGGCGCTTTCTGGCAGATGGTCTCTGACCTTCCTTTGGGATTTCCGATTGTTGTTCGTCTGAACACCGTCCCGTCGCGGCTCCCGCGTTTTCTCTCGATGGCTGCCGACACGCTGCGACAGGCCGCCGAATGCGTATACTTCTCGGCATCCGCCGGCATCGGGTGCGCGACGCTGATGGTAGAAGGCACCAGCGATGCGACCCTGATGAACAAGCTTCTCCCGGCGCTTTCCGAAATCCGCCGCCAGGTGGTGTCGTCGGGCGGTTCGGTCATCCTGCAGAAGTTGCCAACCGGATGGAAAGAGCACATCGACGTGTGGGGGCCGACCGGTGCGGCCGCGTCCCTGATGAAGGGAATGAAACAAGCCTTTGATCCTTCCGGGGTGCTCAATCCCGGCAGGTTCGTGGAAGGTATCTGAAGCAGTCTGGAAGTAACCGTGTTTGGAAAACGAAAACGTCTGCTGCCGGATGCAGTAAAAGAACAGGAGAACAATCTCCTCGCGTGCGTTCATTGCGGCTTCTGTCTCCCCCATTGTCCCACGTACAGCGTCCTCGGAGACGAAAACGATTCTCCCCGCGGAAGGCTCTACCTCATGCGGGCCGTGGCCGAGGGCAGAATCACACCCGATGACGCATACACCCGCCACATCGAATCCTGCATCGTCTGCCGCGCGTGCGAGACAGCGTGCCCTTCCGGCGTGCGCTACGGAACCATAATGGAGGCAGCGCGGTGTGATCTGCGTCGGTTGGGCGCATCGGACATGGGGTGGCTTGCGCGTGTGTTACGGTGGATGGGTCTTTACCTCCTGCCCCGCCGTTCTCTGCTCAGACCGGCGGTATTCCCGATGCGTATCATCCGGCATCTGCGACCGACCGACGGCTGGTGGCGGTGGTTGCCATCAATCGTCCGGCTGGGGCTCGAAATGCTGCCTCCCCCGCCGCTGAAACGGAAATTCGCGCCCGTTTCATCGCATGCCCCTGACAAAGGGGTTGTCGTGCAGTTTCGCGGATGCGTGATGGATGAGCTGTTCAAAAACGTGAATCAGGCTACCACACGCGTCCTTGAGGTGAACGGTTTTCGGGTCACGGTTCCTCAGGCACAGACCTGTTGCGGTTCGCTCCATGACCACAGCGGCTTTGTAGACGCTGCCAGGGAATTGGCCAGGAAAAACATCGATTCTTTGGAGGATGGCAACGACACTCCCGTCGTCGTCAACGCGGCAGGCTGCGCGGCTTTGATGAAGGAATACGGGGAATTGTTGAAAGACGACCCCCGTTACGCTGCGCGTGCCCATAGATTTGCATCTCGCGTATGCGATGTGACTGAGTTGCTCGCCCGAACCGGGGTTGTCAAGGGCGCATCTATCCAGCGAAAAGTCACATACGACGCACCATGCCACCTGTACCACGCCCAGAAAGTGAAAACTGCCCCACTCGACGTTCTCAAAGCGGTTCCAGACCTCGATTTCAGACCGTTGCGCGGAGCCGATCGATGTTGTGCGTCCGGAGGCATATACAACCTCACGCATCCCGACATAGCCGAAGAAGTGTTGCAGCGCAAATTGAGCGCGTTGTTCGAAACGGGCGCGGAAACCTTGGTGACGGCTAATCCTGGATGTCAGATGCAGATTCAGCAAGGCGTCCGTACGGCAGGTATGGACGTTTCCGTTGCTCACGTAATCGAACTTCTGGACGAGTCGTACGAGAAAGCCGGTTATTACGACAGTACGACCAGTTTGAAAGGTTAACGATGCTGATTACGGATGTTGATGCGTTTGTCCTCGCAATGCCCCATGTTACCGACGCGGCTGACGGCACGCAGGATACTTTCCTGGTGCGCATTCGAACAAACACCGGGGTGACGGGTTGGGGAGAATCCGACGCGTCGCCGTTGGTGAGCCTTGCCGCATACTACTGCCCGATGTCACACGGAAATATCATCAACATCAGGGAATCCTTGCTCGGGGAGCGTGTCGACACGCCGGAAGATATCAGAAGGCTGCATCAGAAGGTCCGCAGGCAGGGACTGGATATCGAACAGATCGATCACGCGTACAGCGCTGCCGATATCGCCCTTTGGGACGCGCTGGGAAAGCAACTGGATGAGCCGGTGTATCACCTCCTCGGGAGTCCAATCGCGTATCCAAAGCTCCCCTACGCGTCTGTTTTGTTCGCAGATACGCCGCAGGAGACCCTTGAACGAGCCAGGGGGCTGAGAAAACTGGGCTTCCGTGCCGCGAAATTCGGTTGGGGACCGATGGGGAAACGCGGAGCGGATTTCGACGTAGACCTGGTTGCCGCCGCGCGCGAGGGTATGGGTGAAGAAGCGGAAATCATGATCGACGCAGGAGTCGCCTGGGGAACTGACTATGAAACCGCATATGCCAGAGCTCTCGCGTTCTCACCATTCCGGCCTACCTGGCTCGAGGAGCCTCTCCTGCCAGACGCGGTAGACGAATACGGCAAGTTGAAAGCGCTGAATCCGCCGGTGCCCATAGCTGCGGGAGAAGGCGCAGCACGCTTCAGAACGGCTCAGGATATCCTTTGCAACGGAAAAGTGGACTTCCTCCAGATTGACGTGGGACGCATCGGCGGATTGACTCCGGCAAGGGAGGTCGCGGTACTTACCAGAAATCGCGGTGCCATCTACGTAAACCATACCTTCAAATCCCATCTTTCGCTCGCAGCATCGTTCCATGTTTTCGCAGGCGAGTCCATGTTCAGGTACCTCGAGTACCCTGCTGCAGCATCGGACCTTGCAAAGCGCCTCGTCGCCGCGCCGTTGGTTCCGGGTTCGGACGGGCTGGTTCGTCTGCCGCGAGCCACGGGACTCGGCGTTGAACTGGATATGACGACTGCGAAGGAATACCTGCAACCGGTGCGGATCGAACTGGGCGGGAAAGTGTTGGTCGAAATCAACGATTTAGCTTGAGGAACGAGATGGGAACGTTGGACGGCAAAAACGCCGTGGTTACGGGGGCGGGAAGCGGGATTGGACGATCCATCGCCGTGCGTTTTGCACGCGAAGGAGCGTCTGTCGCGCTACTGGGGCGACGGAAAGAAATGCTCGAGGAAACCCTCCGTGCCATGCCGAAAGGCGACCATCTTGTGATTCCGACCGACGTAACTGCCGCAGTTCAGGTAGCGCATGCAAAAGACCTGATCCGTGATCGCTGGGGTACTCTCCACGTGTTGGTGAACAACGCAGGCGTATCAGCGGCAGCCCACCCCATAGCCTCTGAACTCGCGGAATGGATGCTCCCCATCGATACCATGTTCATGGGAGCTGTGCATTGCACGCGCGCGTTCGTCCCCCTGATGCCTGTCGGAAGCAGGGTCGTGATGGTTACAAGTATCCATCGCGAACGCGTCGAGAAAGGCGCCTCCGCCTACGCAACAGCGAAAGGCGCGCTTACGCAGTACGCTCGGGCCCTTGCCGTAGAACTCGCGGACCAAGGCATCCTCGTAAATGCAGTTGCACCCGGCTTTGTCGATACCCCGATGTCCGTCAAAGCCGGCGGGAAAAACGAGCTCGCCGGGGAATGGTTTCGTACCAATTACGTCGAGGGACACCATCTCCCTCTCCGTCGTGCTGGCAAACCGGACGAAATCGCTGGCGCGGTGCTATTCCTCGCGGGCCCCGACGCGACCTACATTACTGGAGAAACAATCACCGTCGACGGCGGATTGACCATCACCTTCTGAAGAAAAGTGGAATGCAATGTCAAAGGCCAGAATCAAGGGAATCCTCACGCCGAATCTCGTGCCACTGGATCGTAACGGGAATATCGCGGAAGACGAGCTGCGTCGTTACGTAGAATGGCTCGTTCAGAAGGGCGTGAGCGGCCTCTACCCCAACGGAAGCACCGGAGAATTCACCCGTTTCAGTCCGGAAGAACGGCGCGAAATCATCCGGATTGTCGCCAGCCAGGTGAATGGCCGGGTTCCCGTCCTCGCCGGCGCAGCCGAAGCAACCGTCCGTGATACACTGGCTGCCTGCGCCGCGTATGCCGAAATGGGTTGCACTGCGGCAGCCATTTGCGCGCCTTACTATTTCAAACTCTCCCAGGATTCCGTGGGCGAATACTTCGCCGAACTCGCGCGCCATACGGAACTCGACATCGTGCTTTACAACATCCCGCAGTTTGCCAACGAAATCAGCCTGGACACCATCGAACGCCTTGCTGATTTCCCCCGCATCGTCGGGATCAAAGACTCCAGCCGGGATTTTCCGCGATTCCTTAACCTGATCAACCGTATGCGGCCGCGCCGACCCGATTTCAGCATTCTCATCGGTACCGAAGAAATCATACTGCCCGCGTTGTTGATGGGTGGGGATGGGGGAACAATCGCCACAAGCGGAATCGTTCCCGAAGTTGTGATGAAGTTATACGCGCTTGCAGAATCCGGTAAGATCGAGGAGGCGCGCAAAATCCAGTTCAAGCTGCTGGAGCTCATCAATGTCATGCTGTTCGGGGCGGGATTCCCTGAAGGCTTCCGTGCGGCCGCCAGCTTGCGGGGCTTCGTCATGGGGCAGTCCCGCCAGCCGCTCTCCCCGAAAGAAAAATGCGATCTCAACGCGGTGCGCCAGACCCTTCACTGCATCCTCAGCGAACACGGCTTCGTCGCGGAAATCGAAGGAGCCGTTGGGTGCGAACCCCTTGGACAGGACGCCTCCCCTTCCGAAACAGAAATTCAGGCCATTGTCGCGGAGGTCGTGCGTCAGATGCGGACGAACCGGTAACACATGAGCGACACGCACGAAGCTCTGACCGTCGTGGAAGTCCAAGGCCTTCCGCCCGCAGTGGTCGTGGCAGACGCGATGGTGAAGTCGGCGGCGATCACTCTCATCGCGCTCGAGGTCAACACGCTTGGTGCCTTGACCATCAAAGCGTCGGGGGATACGGCAGCGGCAGCGGCCGCGCACGACGCGGGAAAAGCAATAGCCCGGCAGCTGGATGCTCTGGTCGGCGCGACAGTAATCCCGCGCTACTCGTCGCCCGCATATCCCATGTGGATAGCGTGCAAACCCTCGGTCAGCGGCCTCCTGAAATCCCGAAACCACCTGATCCCCGCAGATCGACTCCTTCCGGTGGATGACCGTTCGATGGGGATGCTCGAAACGCGTGGCTTCGTCGGCGCGGTGGCGGCACTTGATGCAATGCTCAAATCCGCAGATGTGGAGCTTCTCGCCAAAGAGAAGATCGGGCAGACAAGGGTTTCCGTTCTCGTCAGGGGCGACGTTTCGGCTGTCACAGCGTCTCTCGCTGCCGGGGCCGTGCAGGCAGAACGAGTCGGCACCCTGGCTTCAGCGCATGTTATCCCGCATCCCGACCCTGTGATTCAAGCCCTTTTCCCTCGACCGCAGGGCCAGTAATCCCTTCTTGAAGCAGACTACGGGCGCCCACCCAGACCCCCCGCGCGCCTTCCAGCGAGACGCCGTCCACAATGGTTCCGGAAGTGACGAGATCGGCAAGTGCGTTCCGGGTAATGCGCTCATCCCATCCGAGAATCCTTGCGAGACGCCCCGCCTGCGTCAATCCAAGCGAATTCACCCACAACGCAGCGATCTTCCTCCGCGCGACATCCTGCGGAATCCCCTTCGCCTGATCAATTTCCTGCGCATAGAGCGTGCTCAGCGTGCCCCACACGTACGTGAACGGCTCACTCCGTTCCTCCACCTTTGTAACCCGCAACGCCGTCTGGGCCTCCTCAAGTGCCTTTGTAAGGACCCTTCGATCACGAATCCCCGACCGAACGCCCAGTTCTCGTGTGGGAAGAGGACCGGATTCTTCCAGCGTTTCCGAAACTGCCTGTGCTTCTTGTGAAAGCTTCACCCGCGGGTACCCTGCCAGCACCGTGGCAAGCCAGCTCCTGGCAACGAACGAGGGTTTGTTGAGAAAGAGACGCCCGTAGTACGCCGCACCAGAATGGACCAGCGTCTCTTTTGCACGCCAGATCAATCCCACTGCCGGGTCGTGATGGGAATGCTTGGGGAAAACTGGTTTGCGGAGGCCACATGCGGCTGTCCACATCGTGGGCACACCGAGCGCATACCCGCCGAAAGCGAGGCACATCGGAACACGCTCCAGATACGCGACGGCCTCATCCTCATCGTGGATTCGGAGCGATGGAAGGCGGCACCATAGCCGGTCCCGGTACGCTTCCAGATCTTCCACGCGGACCTGCATCCGGAGTTCACACCTCTCGCAAGGTGCGCTGCCAGGCCTCTTTCATCTCGTCCAGCGACAGGTCAATCACCGCGTCGCCGGAGAGTCCGGTGACACGCATCCTCCGCGAAGCCGTCGTCTGCCCGACACGACCAAATGGAGTGCCTTCCATAATCGTCTCGAACTCTTTCTGCCGGTCAGGAGGCACCTCGCATATCCACCTCGTGGGCGACTCACTGAACAACAGGATATCCGATCGCCCGTGCTTTGAATCCACGGGCAAGTGCCCCAGATCGATTTCACAGCCCACGCCGCCCGAGAACGCCATCTCGGCCGCCGCCACACCGATACCTCCCTCAGAGCAGTCGTGGCATGCCCGCACGCATCCCGACCGTATTGCGGCGCTCATCTTGTCCATGGCTGTCGGCGCGGTCCCGAGGTCAACCTTCGGCACGTCACGGCCGACCGCATCATGCAGCATCCAGTAATGCGAACCACCCATCTCCGCACGCGTGAGCCCGACCACGTACACGAAATGGCCGGGTTCCTTCAGGTCCATGCTTACCAGTTTTTGTACGTCGTCAATCACACATATTGCGCTGATCAACAGCGTGGGCGGTATCGCAATCGTGCCGGAAGGAACGGCGTACTCGTTGTAGAAACTGTCCTTGCCGCTTATGAAAGGCGTCTCGAATGCCTTCGCCGCCTCATAACATCCCCGCGCAGCCCGTACCAGTTCCCCGAGGCGCTCCGGGTTCTCCGGATTGCCCCAGCAGAAATTGTCCAGAAGCGCTGTTCTGCTGCGGTTGCCCCCGACCGCCACAACCTGCCGGATCGCCTCGTCAATAACGGCAAGCGCCATGAAATATGGATCCAGAAGTGAGTACCGCGGGTTGATACCGTTGGCAAGGAGCACACCTTTTTCGCTGTCGAGAACCGGACGGATCACCGATGCGTCCGAAGGGCCGTCGTTCTCCGCGCCAACCAGCGGCTTCAGTGCGGACCCGCCTTGCACCTCGTGATCGTACTGCCGAATGATCCACTCCTTACTTGCGATTGTCGGATGCGAAAGAAGCGCCAGCAGATCCGCATTCAGCGACGCGGGTTCTTCAAAAACCGGATCGCGCTCCTCCGGCGGTCGCCACACAGCGTTCCTGCGAACCTGAGGCACGCCTTTGTGCAGAAACCTCATATCCAAGTCCGCAACCTGAACACCGTGGTACCGAAGAACCAGCCTCCCGGTGTCCGTAAACTCTCCGATCACCGTCGCTTCAACGTTTTCGGACTCAAACAGGGTCAGCAGTTCCTCCGCGTGCTGTGGAGGTACCGCAAGTACCATCCGTTCCTGAGCTTCCGAAATCCATATCTCGGTGTAGCTCAGCCCCTCGTACTTCAACGGTGCGCGTTCAAGGTCCACCACCGCACCCGTCCGCTCGCCCATTTCCCCTACTGCGGAAGACAACCCCCCTGCCCCGCAGTCAGTGATGGCACTGTACAACCCCCTGTCACGTGCCATCATGAGTACATCCGTGACTTTCTTTTCCGTGATGGGGTTGCCGATCTGAACGGCATTAGACCAGACGTTCTCCTCGTCACTCCCTAATTCTGCGCTGCTGAATGTCGCACCGTGAATACCGTCCCGCCCGGTTCGTCCGCCGACAACAACTATCTTCATTCCCGGAAGCACTGTTTTCCGCTCGCATCCGACGGGCAGCAGACCGACGGTACCGCAGTAGACGAGCGGATTGCCGAGATAGCGATCATCAAAAATGACAGCCCCGTTGACGGTAGGGACCCCCATTCTGTTGCCGTAATCCCGTACGCCCGCAACAACGCCGCGCATGATCCGCCGTGGATGGAGTATGCCTTCCGGAATCTCGTCCGCCGGGTAATCGGGCCGGGCAAAACAAAACACATCGGTGGTCGCCACAGGTTTGGCCCCGAGCCCGGTCCCCAGAACATCCCTGATTACCCCTCCGATACCCGTACCGGCGCCGCCATAGGGTTCCAGCGCGCTG
>JAKPPK010000458.1 GCA_029547385.1 Candidatus Latescibacterota bacterium | reverse complement strand
CCCAGACGCATCGGTCGACGACGCCGTCATTCTGTGCGGAGCGAGTAATCTCCGCGTTGGCGCAGGCCACGGTCATCTCGATACAGCGGCTTCCGCTTTGCTTCAGCCGCCACTCGACGACCGAACTTGGGCCGCCTGTGCTGGTCGCGCCGAGCCACTGGACGGCGGTGCCCGGCCGGTCATTGAGCCTGTCGAAATGCCGGCCCGATGTTTCGAGATGCATCGGTGAACTACGGCGTCATTCTGTGCGCAGCGTAGAATCTCTGCGTTGGCGAAGGACACGGTCATCTCGATACAGCGGCTTCCGCTTTGCTTCAGCCGCCACTCGATGACCGAACTTGCGGCGGCTGGACGAATTGGTGAGATAATACCCCATGTCGCGCATCCGCAAGAAACGGGAGAAAACTGGATTCCCGCCTGCGCGGGAATGACGACGTCGGTGTTGGTGAGAAGGAGGGGCGGGGCCAGAGATGGAATGGGAGAGATTCTTCGCTGCGCTCAGAATGACGGAATGTGACACCTGCTACGGTCATCTCGATACAGCGGCTTCCGCTTTGCTTCAGCCGCGGGCGCGGAGACCACGCCCCTACGCTGGTGTGCGCCGAACGCCACTCGGAGACCGTACGCGGCGCGCCTTGCGTAGCCCGCTTGCCCCTGAGGAGGAATGGGCGGCATTCTTAGCACTCGTGGACACAGTGGATTGGTTCCAACCGCCGGGAGGCACAGATGCGGGCAAACACCGACTGGTTCCGTGACGCGAAATGGGGTGTGTTCATGCACTGGTTGGCAGGGATGCACCGTCCCGGCTGCACCGTGAATGAGTGGAACGCCATGGTGGATGATTTCGACGTTAACGGGCTGGCGAACCAGCTTGCGGAGGCGGGTGCGGGGTATCTGTTTTTCACGGTGGGGCAGATTGACGGCTTCTACGCCTGCCCGAACGCGGCATACGACCGGATAGTAGGCATCACGCCGTCGAAGTGCTCGCGCCGGGACCTTGTGAGCGACCTTTCAGACGCGCTGGCGACGAAGGGTGTCCGGCTGCTGGTGTATCTGCCCGCGGAGCCGCCGTACCTCGATGCGGAGGCGGTGGCAAAGTTCCCGTGGGTGCGCGAACCGAAAGGGCGAAGGCAGGCGGAGTTTCAGGTCATGTGGGAAGGAGTGATCCGCGATTTCGCGCTGCGCTGGGGGACGAAGATCTGGGGCTGGTGGTTCGACGGCTGCTACTACGCCACCGACATGTACCGCCACCCGGAGCCGCCCAATTTCGCGAGCTTCGCGGCGGCGGCGAAAGTGGGCAATCCGGACGCGCTGGTAGCGTTCAACCAGGGGGTGTACACGCCGGTGAAGCCGCAGTCGGCGTTCGAGGACTACACTGCGGGTGAAATCAGCGATGCGTTTCCTGTCTGGCAGGGGTACGACAACCTTCCGGGCCGTTTCGTCGGCGGGGCGCAGTATCACATCCTCTCCTACCTTGCGGGGAAATGGGGATACGACGACCCTCGCTTCCCCGACGAGTTTGTCATCGGGTACACGAAGCACGTGAATCAACACGAGGGCGTGGTGACGTGGGACGTTCCCAACACGCCGCAGGGGTTGATCAGAGAACCATTCATGAACCAACTGATAGCGCTGGGCAACGCGCTTGGAACCATTCGACACAAGTGAAAGGCACACCATGACACGCTACATCGCGGCGTACGACACGGAATCACCTCGGTGCATCAAGGGAGTCCGGGAGATTGTGCGCGTGCACCGGAAGTACTCGATGCCGGCGACGTTCTACATCACCGGCACGACGGCGGAAGGCAATCCGGATGAATACCGGGAACTGCTCGACGACCCGCTGTTTGAGGTTGCGTCGCATACCTACTCCCACAAAATGCTGCGGGATAACCCGTTCTGCGGCCCGGCGCAGCCGCCGGAGGGGATACGGGAGCAGATCCTGCGGGGCAAGGACGTGGTTGAGAAGGTGTTCAAACGGGATTGTCTGGGGCTTCGGCCGGGATGCAGTTTTGAGTTCGGCCTCAAGGGCGCGCCGGATGTGCTGGCAGTGGTGAAGGAAGGCGGGTTCAAGTATGTGAGCAGCATGGCGTGGGGAAAAGACTACAGCCTGCCTGCGCCGCTCAATCAGCCGTTCCCCTACGAAGAGGACGGTTACCCGGATATCTGGGAGATCCCCTGCCACGGCTGGCATGAGAACCTGCTCAAGAACCACAACAAATGGGGTCCCCGCCGGATTACTCTCTGGCCGCCGGAGATGCCGGAGGCCATCCCGACGGACTTCCTCAAAACGCCGGAAGAGGAATTCGCCGTCAACAAAGTCTTTCTGGACAAAGCAAGGAACGATGCGCTGTCGTTTGTGTCGCTCATCTGGCATCCGTGGTCGCTGTATGCGTTCGATCCGGAAATGCGGATGCTCGAGCTGACGTTTTCGTATGTGCAATCCGTGGGGCTTGCACCGACCACGTACGCGGGATTCTGCAGGGAACTCAACGCCGCGAAATAGAGAGGTCGGCGCTGGCTTTGTTTTGGCGCCAATCAGGAGTGGGGAGTGTATGGATACCTCCGTTTCGCGTCGGCTCCTGCAGACGATCGACTGCACTGGAGAGTTCGGGCCCGATCGGTATTTCTCCCACGGGATCGCTTCCGTCGTCGAAACTGACGCGGGACGGTACCGGGAGGCGGAAGGGGTGCCCGGGGCCCGGTTCGCGTACCGGTTCGCCATCGAGCACGTGGGACGGCCGCATGAGGTGGTGATTCAGTACCCCGACGACAAGCGCCGGTTCATGTGCGTGATGGACGGAACCTGCTACGACCTCACGACAGGCGTGCTGACGGGTGGCTGTCAGCCGTTGAGCAGGAAAATGCTGGAGTTGCGGCAGGTGTTCTGGCCTCGGTGGAAGGACTGCAGCATCGTCTTCATGACATGGGGCGAGGGAGAGCCGGCCGCGGCGGCACGAATCGAGGTATTTGAACTGGACGATCTGCCCCCGATGCGAGTTGCGGGTGATTCGGCGTACGGGCCGTTCCGGGAAATCGGCGTGCAGTATGAAGACCCCTGCGGAACGTGCGCAAGCGAGGGTGCGCTCAACAGAGACGAGTGGACGGACCGTATCGTGGCGTACATGAAACACACCGGCCAGCAGAGCCTCACGTATCCGCTGGCATGGTACCACGGCCCGACGTTTCCCTCCGACCGGGAACCGAGCTCGCAGTTGGACTGGATTGTCGCGCCGGATCGAACGTGCTACTCGCGCTGGACATCCCATCCGGTGGACTGGTACCAACGCCTGCTCCAGCGCTTTTCGGACGAAGGGCTCACGTTTCGCGGCTCGCTTACGATGTTGCGGCTGGGAAGCCTCATGGCGGGCATGCAGGTGGATGAGGAGGCGATTCATCGCGGCGCGGATACGTACAACACGGTGCTGTGGAACGGGACCGTCCGAGCGGGCACGGGCGACTGGACTCCGATGTACGACGCGCGGTTCATGTCGGAGCTGGCGAAGAAACTCGACGACGCACCCGAATACGAGCCGCTGAACTCGGGGCAGCCGGGCTATCCGCCGTTCCTTTACGGCGAGCGCCCGAACCCCGATGGCGGGGGGCCGGTGTTCAATCCACTCCACCCAACGGTCCAAACGGCTGTTCTGGGATTTGTGCGAGAAATTGCCGAGCGTTATGCGAAGTTTCCCGCATTCACCGGTATCTCGTTCAACTACTTCGCGGCACAGATGCTCTGGTTCGGGTCTCTTAGGGCCGGCTACGACGACTACACTATCAGCCTGTTCGAAAAGGAAACGGGGCTCAAGGTTCCGGGAAATGCGACTTCAAGGGACCGTTTCTTTCAGCGCCACCTGTACCTGACGACGCGGTGCCGGACCGCATGGATCGAGTGGAGATGCGTGAAAATTCGGGATCTCATGCGGCAAATCCGGGATACACTTCGGGAGGTGCGCCCCGATTTGACGGTTACGCTCACTCTGTGGCAGGAAACTGCGGTGCCCTTCCTGTTTTCGGGAATGCACGCGGGAACACAACTCGGCGCGCGGCCCGGCGCATTTGAGATCTACCGGGAAGGCGGCGTAGACTGGGACATGTTCCGCCACGAACCCGGCATACTGCTTGACCTCGAAATGGGCGATTCGCGGGACCGCGGAGGGCACGGCGCCAACCCGGCAGCGGGAGTAAATACGCCGCTGGAAGTGGATTGCATGTTCCGGGACCACGCCTACCTCGACACGTGTTCCCTTGAGGCCGCTGGCAGGCAGGATCTGCCCGGGGCGTTCCTTTTCAACTGCTGGGTTGAGGCGTGGGGCCGCTACCTCTGGTTTCCCGTGGAGCCCGACGACTCGAATCTTACGGTTGTATCAGATATGGACGGTCAGCGGCCTGATGCGATTGTCCGATCCCATTCGGAGTACCCGGCGGATGGTTTCTGGTGGGAGCCGCAGATGCGGATCACGCCGGCGCTCAAAGGCGGCGGCCATTTCCTCGAGGGCTTCTGCCACGCGCTTGCGGAGCTGGACGCGTGCCGCATCACACAGGGCGGGTTGTTCCTCGATACGGCGCACACAGAAGAGCTGCGCAGGTTTGCCTCGGTGTTCCGGTCCCTTCCGAACGAGAAGTTCGAGACAGTGGGACATACGACCGATCCTGTCGCAGTGCGCAGCCTTGTCAAGGACGACCGGCGGTTCGTGTACTTCGTGAATCGCGAATACTACCCCGTGGCCGTGACCGTGGCGTTCAATCAGGCGCCGGGGAACGTGATCAATGCGGCTACCGGGGAGTCCGAGCCGGGGTTATCGCCCTGGATGGTTGTCCTTTCTCCGTATGAACTTCGGGCAATCATCGTAGCGCCGGAAATCGCGCTGACCGGGTTCGAGGCCCGGCCGCCGGCGGAAATCGCGTCAGTGCTCGAGCAGCGCGCCCGCGAGGCACTGGCGGACATAGAGTCCGTGAGGCTTTCGGGGGTCCTGGTTCCGGGTATGGACGAGATGGAAGAGGGCATATCGAGAGCGATGGAGGAAAAGCGCTACGCGTGGCTTCGCCGAGCGTTGGACGGGTACATCGTGCGGAAGTGCCGGGCGCTGGCCGCCGACAGGAGCGAGTGAAGGGTGAGGCCCGGGAATGCAGGGTCCGGCTCCCACACGCGAGATGTGACCCGAACCTCTGGATTACGCGTGGTCAACTTACCCGCAGGCGACTTCCATCGCAACTTCGGACCATTTGAAGAGCCGTTGCGGCTGGTAGCGAACCGTGCTGATGTCCTTAAGTATGTATTCAAGCGGACATCCGTATCGTTCGCATATGTCCCGCGTTTTCTGGAGGTCGCTCCTCACCGCCTCCGCGTCAAAGGAATCGTGCGCGAGGAATGCCGGGCTGGGTTTTCGTGAATACACGTAATCGCCGGCTATTTCCGCGGCACCACGTTCCTCGTTCACCCACGGGCTC
>JAKPPK010000386.1 GCA_029547385.1 Candidatus Latescibacterota bacterium | reverse complement strand
GGCCGGACATCTTCCTCGCGCGCTTCCCATTTCGTTATCGCCCCGTGCTGACACGCTTCCGCGCACAGGCCGCACTCGGTGCACAACACGAAATTGATCTTCGGTTTGTCCTCTCGGATTTCCAGTGCACCCGGTGTTTTGCAGGCGTTCACGCAGGAAAAGCACCGTGTGCAAAGATCATAATTGATTGTATACATTTGCAGTTACCTCTTATCCGGAATCAGGCACTCTGTTCAGAGGGCGCCTCACCCCCGTCAAACCCTTGCCCTCCGCGGAATCGCCGCCCGCACCGTCCGCCGCGGCCCTGTCCCCATCCGTGTCCGTGCCGCCCGAAGAAAGGGACATTCTCCGCCATCCGGAACACGCCGCCTTCAATCCGGAGCGCTTTCCCGTTCACCAGCGCATCCGCCACCTTCTGCCGGGCCGAGGCGAGCACCCGTGCAAATGTGGGGCGCGATACCTCCATCTGCTCTGCTCCCGCCACCTGCTCCATGCCTTCGAGATCTGCCAGCCGCAACGCTTCCAGTTCCTCCACCGCCAGGGTTACCTCTTCCAGCGCCCGCAACGGGATGCCCCGCGGTTTGAAGTAATCCGTGCACGGTATGCATCGCACCTGGCGTGGATTCCGTGGTCTCGGCATAGGGTGTCGCCTCCTGAGTTATGAGCATATGTTCATAATGAGGATACACGACGAAGGCTGACTTGTCAAGAGACAAAGCGGGGAATCAGGAACGCGGATCTATTCTGGCAGGGGCCGGCGCGACCGTCAGAGCCTCAGGCCGACCGAAACAAACACGAGTGGGAGAGGCGATGTGGCGTTATTCGCGAGCTCATGTTCCACTCCGGGCGGGATATTCACGGACATATTCGGCTCAACATCGAACCACGTGTCGCCCAGCCGCATCCGTCCCTTTCCGCTCACGAACACGTAAAACTCAGCGATCGGGTGCTCGTGCGCCTCCATGGTCATCCCCGGGTCCAGCACTCCCCATCCCGGCGCATAGGCGAACACGCCCGGGCACACCTCATCCGGGGTGAGCTCACCGAACAGTGCCTGCGAATAGATCGTCCCGTTGTGGCACAGCACCATGCGGCGGCGGTCGAGATGATCAACGAGCTTTCTGACGTCCATATGTTGCCTCCTGTGCGGTCACCCCGCGCGCTCTGCTGAGACAGAACTGGCCAAAGCTCCACAAAAGCGCCCACCAGAGCGCGGTAACCACCATGCCTATCGCGTTCAGAAACTGCGCCGGCACCGTATCGCCCGAAGGAAGGAGGGACACGACAAGCGAGATAACCCCCTGCCCCACCGCCATCACGAGAACCGCTTGCCTTACGTTCCCCCGGATCAACTGCCGCGCCGCGAAGAGCGCCCACCCGGTGGAAGGCGCCTGCTCCTCGTTCCAGGTGTGCCCCTGCGTTTCCGCAACCATCACCGCGGCTGCCAGCATGTACCGAACCACCACCACCAGCACCCACGCCATGCTGACAAATGTCACCGCAAAAAGCGCGCGGGCGGCACCGTAACTCGGCCACAGCGTCAACACGATCGCCGCCCCGAGATGGAGGATCAGGTAGGGCACCGCCAGCCCCCAGATCGCTACCTTGATCTCAATCAGCCACAGACGAGGAACAAGCCAGAACCCCCTCAGGAGAGCGCTCCGAACCGAAATCGGATACATTTCCGCCAGCACCGCAAGGATGGTGGCTCCGTACAATGGATCATACAGCGCGTCCGCAATCCATTCAAGCGGAAATCCGGCGAACGCACTGAAACCGAGCCGGTGGTCGACCAGCGGAACCACAAACCGCCACGGCAGCCACAGCAACAGAGTGATCAGCACGACCTGCCGACGGTGTGCAATCACCCGCCGCCAGGCGTCCCGCCAGAGCGCAACATGTTCCCGCCAGAGCGTGGTTTTCTGCCGTCCGTTCATGACGTCCGGTGCGATTCCGCCGCGCTGATGCCGGCTTCTTTGAGGCGCGCGACCAGTGAATCCGCCATGCCGTACTTGTCAAGCGAGTTGTCGGTCGGAAGGGTAATATCGGCCCGGAGGTACCACGGTTCGCGCTGTTCCAGCAGGGACGTGATCTTTTCCAGCATCTGCTGGCGGTCGAGGCCGGCCAGAAGCGGCCGCGTGCCCTTGTCCGCAACCCGTGCGAGTATTGTTCTCGGCGAGGCCTGCAGGTAGATCGTCATGGCTCCTGACCTGCGCAGCAACTGCCAGTTCTCCTCACGCGTGGCAGCTCCACCGCCCAGTGCGATGATGCCGCCGTGCGTGTTCAGCGCGTGCTCGATGGCTTCCGTTTCAAGGTGCCGGAACCTCTCTTCGCCGATTTCGGCAAAAAGCTGCGGGATTGTCTTGCCGGCGGAGCGCTCTACGATGTGGTCGGTGTCCACAAAATCGCACCCGATATACTGCGCGGCGATTTTGCCCACCTTCGTCTTGCCGGCGCCCATGAAGCCGATCAGGACGACGGGTCGGGTGAGCCGGGCTGGCTGAGGCGCTCGCGCCTCTTCTGTTGGTAGCATTCTTCGCAGTTCCAGAGAGGAGTCTTCCCGAGGGCATTGTAGTGCTCGTCCAGCACATCACGGCGCAATGCCCGCGTCTGCTTGCCGCAGGTTTCGCACACGAACCATTCGGGCTTCGGTATTCGCTTACCCATTCATTGCTCCTTGCCGCCGACATCGCGCAAAAAGGCGGTCGATGCCTTCCTCACCTTCCCATCCGACAGGCTGATGGGCGTCATCCCACCACGCAGAAACACGTGCCCGCGACCGTTCATCAAGGCCAACCGGCCGCACCGCACCCCCCGCCGGAACCGCCAGCAGCTTGTCGTCGCCGTCCGGACGGAGAAGCACTCCTGCCGGCACGGCGACGAGCGTTTCCCCCGGTTGCATCCGGCGGTCGTCCAGCAGAATGACGTCCAGCGCATCCTGATCCGCGGGGTTCACCCACTCCGGGGCCAGGCCGTAGTTCACGGGGACCGGTCTGTCGTAATACTCCGTTAATACCAGGGTGTGTGTCTGCCGGTCCCAGTGCCACCCCTCACACGATCCGCGGGGCCGTTCCACCACCACCGCAATCTCACCCGTGCCCGTGTTTGGCAAAGGTCCGGACAGTCTTCGTGCCCCGAGTGCTGCCCGCACAAGCCGCTTTCGGTACGTGTGAAGCGTCACCGCGCCCTTGCGTTCCGTACTATCCAGTTGGTACCCGAAGTGCCGGTACACCTCCTGCGCCCGCGCCATAAGGTGTGTCGTCGTAAGCACGATCTGCTGGTACCCGTCCTCTGCCGCGCGGCGTTCCACCTCTCGCAGGAGTGTGCCGCCAATGCCCTTCCCGCGGCACTCAGCGCGCACGTAGAATCGCTTCAGTTCCAGCGCGCCGCTCTCGGTCTCGCGCACGGCAGCCACGCCGCACACCACGCCGTCGCGGTCCGCCACCCACGCGGCGCTCCCCGTACCTGCGTACGCGGAGAGAACGTCTTCCAGATCTGCATCTTCGCACGCCCGGATCGCGGCGCCGAACTCCTCCTGAAGCACCGTCCGGATAAGCGCTCCCGCGGCGCGGGAAAACTGCTCCGAGAGCGGTTCAATCGTCACCCGCCCCTCTGCTACCATCGGTGCCAGTGGTACTCCGGCTTCCACCACAGGTCCTGCCGCGCGATCACCTGTTCCGTACCGACGACGTACACCTCCGGTTTTCCGGTCTTCTGCGAGCCAAACAGGATGTACTTCCCGTCGGGGCTGAACGAAGGATGCGGGTGCACCTCGCTCCCCGCGCGTGAGTCTCCTGCTCCCGAATCAGATTCGCACACTTTGCACATGCGGCCCGTTTCCCGCTCTATCAGGTGGATTCCGCGGTCAGGCCAGTTGGTGTCCACCACGCAGTAGCGCCCATCGCGGCTGGCGGCCGCATGCCAGGCATTCACTGCGGCGATGAGGCGTGCCCCGCTGCCGTCCACGTTGATTTCCATGATTCCGGTGGGCCAGTAACATATGAGCAGTTTCCCCGTCATGCCGAGCCACGACTCGTGCGTAAGCCATTCCTGAGGCGTCTGCGTGTACGGGTGCCAGTGGCGCATGCCGTCAGTGGAAAGCACCCACACGCGTTGCTTCGGCTTGTCGTCACCCCGCGTGGAATCGCAGTGCATGATCCATTCCGGGTCCGTAAGCGAGCAGTTGACGTGGCTCAGAACGGT
Source organism: Candidatus Latescibacterota bacterium (assembly GCA_029547385.1). GTDB lineage: Bacteria > Latescibacterota > MWCZ01 > MWCZ01 > MWCZ01 > MWCZ01. The sequence goes on along the minus strand of JAKPPK010000386.1, from coordinate 4,256 downwards.
GCTCGTCTGAAGGATCACCGACGTCGCTCCCGAGGCGATTACTGTCTTCGCCATGCACCTCCCGCCTTCGGTCTGCGCCGCGAACACGAGCAACGTGCCGTCCGCGTTTTCCGAAGGCCCGGAATAACACTTCATCTTCTCGGGCAACACGCCGACCGTGTGCTCCTCCAGCGTCAGAACATTCACTGCCCGGAACTCGTTACCTGTGTAGTAGTACGCAACCGGCGCATGGAGGCTCATTGTTGCGTCATGTGCCATCCCGTCCTGGGTGAGTTGAGTGATCTCCCCGTTCGCCATGGAAATGCTGCAAAGCTGGGAGCCTTCCCCCCGATCTGACACGAAAATCACGTGCGAACTGTCGGGAGTCCAGCTTATCTGATGAAAGTAGAAATGGCGGTTGGAAGAGGGTGGGTTGTTCGTCAACCGGCGTACCTCGAAACCGGTGGTCCGGTCGGCCTCTGTTGACCATTCAGCGTTCCATCTCTGCCCCTTCGGCATCTGTTGCTCCTTCAGCGAGAAAACGGTCGGCGGGGGGACAAGATCGTCCTGAAAAATACTGCCAACCGGCACCGGCGGCACAGTCCCAGGTTTGGGGTTACCTGCGTTTCGCGGTCAAAACAAGATCCGGGGAGTTCCCGCGGTCATACGGCCTGCCATCCAGGCTTCCGAGTACGCGGAGTTCATGGAAGTCGGCTTCCTCGGCCATCGCCGCCAGTTGCTCTGCGGGAACCACGCACAGCCGGGAAGTGAGCACCCGGTGCGTCCACTTGTCGGGTGTTTCCTCCAGAATGACGAGATGGAAATCCAGAAGTGAGGGGGACAGAACGTCGTAGAACCGCCAGAACAGAACATTCATCCCATCCCGTTTCCTCGGCAGAGGTGGAAGAAATCGCTCCGCTTCTCCTCCCCCGGCAGTGCGCGCAAGGTTGCGGCTGTGCACGACCAGCACGCCGCCGGGTTTCAGCGCCCCCGCAAATGCGGCAAGCGCGGCGAGGTGCGCCGCCTCTGATTCCGCGTGCGGAAGCGAGGTTCCAAGGCACACCAGCGCGTCCGCCCACCCGTCCTTGGGGATTTCCGCGAAGCCGGCTGCCCCCCAGCTCACCAGGCCCGCCCGGTCCCGCATGCGTGCCCGCTCAACCATCTCACGTGACGCATCAAATGCCCGCACCGTGCACCCTTTCTCCGCCCAGGCCAGCGCGTGGTGTCCGGTTCCGCACGCGACATCAACGATGCGCTGGCCGGGCACTCCCACACCGAGCTTCTCCAGAAGCGGCATTTCGTTCCTGAGCCGCGAAGGCCAGTCCACAAACAGGTCGTACAGCGCGGAAAGATCATCGTACATCGCAGTTTCCCCTTTCCAGCGGGAGTGCGTACTTTCAGTAGGTACCGAGAATGCGACTCCCGGCCGCGTTCGCCAACCCGTGCCTTCCCGGAGGGAACTCCATGCCAGCGCCGTCCTCATCCGTACACTACGACGCCCACAGCTTCATCATCAACGGAAAACGTGAGTTTCTCACCTCCGGTTCCATTCACTATTTCCGCGTTCCGCGCGCCCTCTGGCGGGATAGGCTGGAAAAGGCGAAAGCCGCCGGCCTCAACACCATCCAGACCTACGTCGCGTGGAATTGGCACGAACCGCGGGAAGGGGTGTTCGATTTCGCAGGTGATCATGATTTTGAGCACTTCCTTCAGCTCTGCGAGGAGTTCGGCCTGTTTGTGGTCGCGCGCCCCGGCCCGTACATCTGCGCGGAATGGGATTTCGGCGGATTTCCTGCGTGGTTGCTGACAAAACGCGGTCTCACCCTGAGGCACCACGACCCCGTCTACCTCCAGTACGTCGACCGCTGGTTCGAAGAACTGATTCCCATAATCGCGCGCCATCAGGTCTCCCGCGGCGGTTGCGTCATCCTCGTCCAGATCGAGAACGAACTGGGGAACGTCGTACCGGAAAAGAAAGATGCTGATGCCTACATGTCCCACCTGCGCGATCTCGTGCGCAACCTCGGCATCGAAGTCCCGCTCATAACATGTGCCGGAACCGCGGAAGGCGCGATCGAGGCGGTCAACAGCCATGAACCTGCAGACCAGTTCCCCGAATTCCGTTCCCGGCAACCGAACATGCCCATCCACTGCACCGAGTTCTGGACGGCATGGTATCTCACGTGGCATCGCGACCGCCGCTGGGTGAACCGCTCTCCGGAACACCTCGCCTACCACACCTGGCGGGTGCTGGCCGAAGGAGGTTCGGGGTACAACTACTACATGTGGTATGGCGGCACCAACTTCGCCTACACCACCATGTACCTCCAGACAACCAGCTACGACTACGATGCTCCGCTCAGCGAGGCCGGAGGAATCGGCAGGCGTGGCCGGTTGACCATTCCCATCGCGCATTTCGCTCAGGCGTTCGCGCACATTCTCGCCGATTCAGACGCCTCGTGCGAGAAACGCGCGGACGGCATCGAGGTCTGGCGACGGTCCAACTCCCAGGGCACGCTTCTTTTCTGCAAAAACCCGTCAGACCGCCCGGTCACCCTGCCTGCCGCCACGGAAGACACGAAGGAACTCGGCCCGGTTCACGTGCCCCCGGAAAGCGTCGCACCTATAGTTGCCGGCGCTACGATAGCGCCTTGTTCCGCCGTTCGTCTCGTCACCGCATGCCCGGTACACGGGATTTACCGCGTCGGCGCGTGCTATATCATTGTCCTGATGGGCGCGCGCGGCTCTTCTATCCATTGTACCCTCGTGCACGGGTCTACCGGGCGCGGTTTCCTCCACACGCTGAAAGGAGATGAACCCGTTGTCGCAGGGGATTGGAACGCCGGAGAGCGCATCCGGATTCTGGTCGTTCCAGACGCTTTCTCCGGCCGTGTCTGGTGCGCGGGTGACAGGCTCGTGATTGGCGCGAGTTACGCCCGTGCGGTGCCCGAAGGCGTGGAAATCCAGCACACTGCTGCAACCGTCTCCACTGGCGCGTGGACGGTCACCGAATCCGCGATCACGCACGTTCCATCCCGAGCTCCCCGTCTCCCCGCCCCTCCCACGCTCAGTCCATGGGATAGTTGCATCGAGAATGCCCATCTCCCCTGTAAGAAACCGCGTACGGAACCGAACGGATGGGTGGGCAGCCTCCGGCCGGTTCCACGTGATCTAGTCGGTGACCACGAAGGCTACGGGTGGTACCGTGCGGTCTTTCATTCACGTGAGGCGCGGACCGCACTCCTCCACATCGAGGCAGTCAGTGATCGTGCCCTGGTATTTGTCAACGGCGGACACGTGAGCACCTCAATCGAACCGGTGGAAGACCGGCGCTTCCAGCCCAGCGTTACCGTTCCGGTGGAATTGAAAGCCGGAGAGAACGTGATCGCAGTTCTGGTGGATAACCTCGGGCATGTGAAGGGCGACTGGCAGATTGGGGAGGTGGGCAAACGCGGCAGCCCCACCATGCGCGACGACCTGAAGGGCATCCTTGGCCGCGTCTGGGTGGATGCGGACGAAGTGCTGGAGTGGGAAATGCACGCGAAGCTTTTGGGCGAACATGAGGAATGGTACCGCCCCGGTGCGAACGCACCGTGGGGGTCGCAGCATCAACCCTCGCCGGTGTCCTGGTACCGCGCCTCGTTCACGATGGATACCTCTGTCAGGCGGCCTCTCTGGGTGAGGGTCACGGGCCTCAACAAAGGCTGCATCTGGGTGAACGGCTACCACATAGGCCGCTACTGGAACATCAACGGCCACACCGATTACTACGTGCCGGAGTGCTGGCTGGCGGATTCAAACACGATCGTTCTGTTTGAGGAAACCGACGCGACGCCTGAAGCGGTCGCGCTTGTGTGGGATGACGTGGCAACGCTGGTGGAGTCAACCGTCCTCAAGTAGCGTCCCTCGCACCTGCGCCGCTCACGCCGCGGAGCTTCCGCGAACGTTCGGATCTTCTCTGACTGGGCCTGCCTTGCGCCGCGCCCCGCCCTTGTTCCCCTCATTCACGCGGACTGATATTCCTTGCGGCACGCCTGCGCGGAGACATCAGGGAGACGCATCATGATACTCGCTGCGATCCAGCTCGATACCGTTGCCATGGAAGTGAACGTGAATGTCCACAAAGCCCTCCACTGGACACGAACCGCGTTCGAGAATGGCGCGAAATACGTGTTTCTCCATGAGGGGTTGACTGCCGATTACGCTCCCGACCCTATGAAGTACGGTCGCGCACTTGAAAGCGTGGAAGTCTTCGGCTTCGCCATGCTCGCGAAGCG
>JAKPPK010000380.1 GCA_029547385.1 Candidatus Latescibacterota bacterium | reverse complement strand
CCTGGCGATGGCCTTTTTTGCAGCTATCGCGCTCATATCATCACCGCCTTAGGAGGCGTTGGCGTTCAGCGCGAGCTCGCCTGTGCCCTGGAACGAGATAGACAGCCCCACCGCGTCTTCCGTCGCGCCGGAGATCCCCATGGACGTGATGTACGCCGTTCCAACAAGTTCCGTTTTTCCCGCTCCGGCCCCAAGAGGCTGCACCGCGAGAGTGCAGAGCGTCCCGGCCCGTGCTTTGCTCACAAGGTCAGCCTGCGCCGCGTCCGTCGGGTCGTAAAAACACTCCAGGGTTCCGGACCAGCCGGACTGCCCCACAAGGTAGTTTTTCCACGTGGTGCTGAGCACGGACGCGTCTATGGTTCCCAGCGCTGTTTCAATGCTATAACTCCGGACCTCCCCCAGCGCCGTGGGGGTCGCGCCCACGGTCAATTTCAGAACGCTGTGTTTCGCTGCAGTTGCGCTCATTCGATTCCCTCCTTGAGTTCAAAAAAAATGCCCCTCCGAAGAGGGGCTTATCTGTCGTATCCTTTGATTGTGAGAACGCCGTGGTACCAGCCTGAAGGGTCTTGAATCACCATCAGTTCCTCCTGGAACCACCCTGGAGGAATCATCGGGCTTATCAGGTCCGCGATTTCGAGCACTTCTTTCCGGCCCTGATAGCTGCTCCAAATGTGAATATCCGCGTACCATGCCCGCTCGTTGTCCGAGAGCAAACGACCGCGCAAACTTTGAAGCTGTCCGATGGCGATATACGGCCCTGCGGTATTCTCCGGCACCACATCATACACGCCTGTGACCTTTGCCATTAGAGGCGTCGAGCCTGTGAGAGCGGTATAGATTGCCTGCGCAACTGATAGTTGACTCATGTCGTTCGCCCCCTGAGAGCGTCGTACATGACCTCAGTCAATCGCCGTTGGGTTTCTTCGTCATGCGCCCGAGCCGCCGGGAAAAGAAATGGTTGCGCCGTTTGTTTCTTCGTTCCGAACTCTACAAACTGCGCATAGTACGTATCGTTTCCGCCGACCTTGCCGCCAGCCGATACCCACGCGGTCAGTTTTTTCTTTGAGACTCCATGACGAATACTTGCAAGCAGCGCCATCGTCGCGCCGATCGGCACGCGCTCCTGAGCGTCGTACTTGATTTTTTCAGCCTGCTCCCGCAATACCTGACGCGCCTTGTCCTGCACGTCAATGGCAGCCCGTCGAAGGTCGCGGATAACCTCTTCCGTGCCGTTGACGTGGATAGTAATCATCTACTCCACCTCCGGCACGCAGTCGAGGAATGTCCACTGCCTTTTTGCGTCGTACCGCACGCCTTTGACTTCCAACCTGTCGCCGAGATGCTTCACAATGTCGTTGATCGCCGGGAGTGCGCTGTACCGGATCGCTATTTCATGCGTTCGTATCTCCGCGTCCTGTTGCGCTACAACTCCCGTTTTCGAGCGCGGCGTCAGCACTTGCGCCCAAACGGTCAGGAGGGTGGATTCTGTCTCGCTCCACCCTCCCATGCCGTCGGTCGTTCTCGTTTTCCGCACTACCTCTACCCGATCCCGGAGATCCCCGGCGTTCATAGCTGGACCTCCCGGAGAGGATAGAGAATCTCCTCGACTCCAAAGGGTATCATCGGGTTAGCCTGTCCGCTGATACTCGTGGATTTGCCGACAAATACCCCTTCGCGCAATTCGTACCACGT
>JAKPPK010000364.1 GCA_029547385.1 Candidatus Latescibacterota bacterium | reverse complement strand
ATCACGTTGTGCGCTATGCTCGTTTGCATCACTTCATTCACTGCATCACCTCCCCTGAGAAAGAATTGATCGACATGGGGCGTCGCGGATTGCGCACAAGTTTTGAGATGGCGTATCTCAGCGCGTCTATCACGTGGTTGTTCGCGTCCACTATCACCGGCAGCACTTCCCCCGTCCGAGTATCGACCTTGTATTTGTACAGCCGCGCTTCCTCTGCTGCGTGCTTGCATCTCTCGTGGATGACGATGCGCTCGAACGACCGGAGGAAAGCTATTCCGTCCTCGACGCTCCCGCTCCACTTCTCGGCGGCTGAAATGTTGAACCCGGCGCGGCGCATGTAGGAAATTGTTTCCGGTCGCGCGGAATCGGCGTAAATTGGCCACTTGCGCGACTCCGGTACGCGGTCGAATAGCGCAGGAGTTTTGTCGATGTCGCACCCAATGGCATACGCCTCGTGATCCACATAGAGGACGTTCCCAAGCACGAAACACCGAACCATGGCCGTGGGGTCTTGGGAGAACCCCCAGTCTGCCCCGAGGTAAAACCGGTCCACGGAATCTGGGGTTTCAAATGCTCGAACCTCGGTCTTTCCGCGCAGGATGACGGCGTCGGAAATCGTCCTCGTTTCGCCCTCCCAGACATGAGCGTATGCGTCCGGGTCAACGCGCAAGAGATATTCCATCTCCTCGCGTAGCACTTGCGGAAAGTGCGGATTGTCGCGCCATGAGACTTTGCGCACCACGCTGTTCGGAGGCGGATTGAGTACAAATTTCTTGTAAGTCGGGTCGTCGTCATCCTGGGGGTTGAACGTCATCCAGATTTCGGAGTCTGCCTGCCGGATCGTCGGGACCAGCACCGCCCATGATTCTTCGGAGACGGACTGAGCTTCCTCAATCCAGCAATAATCGACGCCTTCCGTACTCTTGATCTCCTGTACGTTGTGGCGCAAGCCCTTGAAAATGAACTCCGTGCCGTTCAAGCCGATAATCCGCGTCTTCTGCACCTCGTAGTACGGCGAAAGCCCCAGAGCCTCTATCTGCTCGCTCAGGAGCTTGTGAACGCTGTCGGCGATGGATGTCTGAAACTCGCGGGCGCACAGTACGCGTACCTTCCTGTCAAGTCCCTTGATCAAGAGAGCGCGGGCGACCGACCAAGACTTCCCGCCGCCGCGTCCGCCGTAAAAGACTTTGTAGCGGGCGGGACGGAAGAGCGGTCGGAATGGAGGAGGGAATTTAATCTGTCGATTCTTCCTCGTCCGGTTCATCGTCGAACACCACCTGAATGACCGGAATGAGCGGCGCGCCTTCCGCTCCAGTAATCTCGTGGCGGTCTGTCTCCCGCCACCCGGCCCGGCATTTCAGCCAGAACATACAGCTTCGCGAATCGCCGTCAATCGCGAGCTTGTAAAGCGTCTTCGCCACGGCGCTGTTCGCCTTGATCGCTCCGGTATCTAGCTCCTCGCGGTAATTCTTGTACAGTGTCTTTTTCGTTATGCCTATGTAGGTGGCTATATCATCGTGC
>JAKPPK010000337.1 GCA_029547385.1 Candidatus Latescibacterota bacterium | reverse complement strand
GCTCCCGGGTGAGGTACGTTCTCCACACGTACGGACGGTTTCAGCACCAGGTGGATTTCACGAGGAAGCATTGGCAGCACCAGTGTGGTTTCCGCCGACATACTCAACGTGGCATGTTCGGCGCGCACGCGGTATGTCCCCGGTTGGAGTTTCTCGTAAAGAAACCATCCCAAGGGTGAGACCAGCCCGCTGCGAACCACGATTCCAGCCGTATCCAAGACATTCACAAACGTCTGGTTCATTGCCCCCCCGGGAAGATCCCCGGTAACCTTTCCGAACACCGCGCTGTCGGCCGCGAGGGCTTTCACAGCGTTGGCCAGACCCCAGCCGCGCGTGGTATCCGGCTCCAGAGCATGGCTGCCCGAGAGCCTGAGCGCGGTCCGAACGGCAATCGGGTCCCACGCGGGGTGAGCCTGAAGCAATTGCGCCACCACACCCGCAATCAAAGGAGTGGAGTAACTGGTGCCACTCGCCCACGTGTAACCTGTGCTTTCAGATATCATTCGTACGCTGGAACCCAGGGCGACGATATCCGGCTTGATACGGCCATCCGCGGTGGGGCCGAACGAACTGAAACTCGTTACCGTCCCTGCTAATGTCACCGCGCCGACGGCTATCACCGAATCTCCGTCGGCCGGCATGAGCAGCTTGCCGTTCCAGTAACTGGGCGTCCCTCGCTCGTTGCCGGCGCAGTTCACGACGACAATGCCTTTGCCGGCGGCTTTCTCGGCGGCACGCGTGATGAGCGAGGTCCGTCCATCCAATTCAGAAAGCGAATAATCGGTGGCGGGGTCATACGGTAGATACGAGTCATGGAAGTAATTGTACCCCACGCTGCTGGAAATCACGCGTGCGCCGAGGGAATCCGCCCATTCCGCGGCCCTGAGCCAGTAGTCTTCTTCGGAACGAGTCTCGGTGGGGCCGAATTCCGTCCGCGCCAGCGCGAACCGTGCGCCATACGCCGGGCCTATCAAAGCGCCCGGTTGATACGCCCCCAGACATGACAGCACCTGCGAGCCGTGCTGGCTGTACCCCACGATCAGAGTGTCCCCATCGATGAAATCCCTTCGGGCAGCGATCTGCAGGTTTTGGAAGGCAGGATGGGTGAGATACGGGAACCCCTCATCAAGAACCGCAATGAGGACTCCCTGCCCGTTCAATCCAAGTGCATGAAGCGAATCCGCGCCTATCATCCGGTTCTGCGTCAACGAAAGTCCGTAATCCAGCGCGCCGCTGCGGGTGGGCCGCTCCGCGGGGAGGAGCCCATCAGCGGGCAACGGCCTTTCGCCGCGCAAGGGGAGAACCGGGGCGACCCCACGCACGAATGGCAGCTCCATGATCGCGGCAAGTTGCTCCTCAGACGCCAGGACACTTGCGCCGTTGAACCAGCGCGTTGTTGTGCGAACGGGCGCTATTCCGTGCACTCTGGCAAGGTAGGCGGGGAAGACCGGCGCACTGTCGTCGTCGGCGCGTTGTTCAGGACCTTTGTCCACGAACCAGACCCACCAGGCTCGTGGGTATTCGCGTTCCGGAGTCGTCGCAGAAAACACCGATTCCGCGGCGACAACTGCGACCACAAGAACCTGCCAGAAGCGCCGCAGAGACATGTGGGGACCTTCACCGGTTTCGGAAGTCGATCACGTCAACACCGGGCGGTGGCGTGAATGTGAACACGGAATCGGGAATCGAGGTGTTGGTCTGAATTGCGTTCATCAGGTACGTCGTGACGTCTCCGCTGACGCTCGTGTACTGCACCTTTTTTGCCAGCCAGCTCCGACCATCAACCCACACGCGCATTTTGCTGATGCCCAGAGTAGAGTCACGGGGCGTCACGTCCACAACGTGATGTTCCTCGCCGCTCAGCCGCTCGGAGCGGACGTACGTGGTGCGCCGTTCGTCCGGGAACACAAACAGAAAGTTGTCCGGACGGAGCGGCATGGTCGCCGGGTCGTAATTCGTGATAATGACCTGACCGGTCGCCGGGGAATAGCTCCACACCACTCTCCCGTTGCTGACCACCGTCTGAACGTTTGTCTGGATGCGGAACTTGTTCGGCTTTTTCATGGAGAAGGTGCCGCGCATAGTCTGCGTGGTGCCGGCAAGCTTCCACTCAAAGGTCTGCTCAAATGCCGCCTGGAAGGAATTGACTTTGTCATAGGTGCCGCGGATTTTTGCCAGAACCTCGTTGCCCGTAATCGCTCCGGCGGCAACAGACACACCGAGGACACCGGCCGCCATCAGTACCCAACGCCGTACGTGAACCATATCGGAACCTTTCGCAATTGTCGTGTACCCAAAAGTGCCACCGCGCTCTCAGAATGTCAATGCAAACGGCGTGCCCCGCAAAGAAGACCCACCCATCGGAGTGTTGCACCGTTTGGCGGCGCAAACGTATTCTCTGAAACACGTATGTGGGCGTCAGAGCGCATATCCGACCGGTTTCGAGAAGGCGTGACGCCGCGCTTCACCTATTCGCGGGGCAGGCATGATTGGTTCCGAACGTCTGTTGTTAAGTGGAAACGAAGCAGTGGCACTGGCAATGAAGTCCGCCGGAATTACTCTGGGAACCGGCTACCCGGGCACGCCATCCACGGAGATCCTGGAGAACTTCTCGGCCCGCGGTGGCCGTGCGCAGTGGGCACCGAACGAGAAAGTGGCCTTCGAGGTTGCTCTGGGAGCGGCCTACGGAGGCGCTCGTTCGGTGGTAACGATGAAACACGTGGGGGTAAATGTTGCGGCAGACCCTCTGTTCACCGCGGCATACACCGGGGTCCCCGCCGCGCTCATTCTGATATCCGCGGACGACCCCGGCATGGCGTCCAGTCAGAATGAGCAGGACAACCGCCACTACGCCGTCGCTGCCGGGTTACCGATGATCGAACCGTCGGACTCGCAGGAAGCACACGATTTCTTTCTCCACGCCGTGGCTGTTTCGGAGCGATGGCACATCCCCGTGCTGTTTCGCATGACAACGCGCGTGTGCCACTCGAAAACGATCGTCAACACCGGATTGAGGCAGGAACTGGCGGCCCCGGCGCCGCCCGCGTACGTCCGCAGTATCATGGAGCGTGTCATGATACCGGCGTACGCGCGGCCCGCTCACCGGAAACTCAGGCAGAAGCTTGCGGAGATCGCGAAATCGAACGAAACTTCGCCACTGAACACGCGAACGTCCGGCGTTCGAACGCTCGGTATCATTTCGTCGGGAATCGCGGCGATGCACGCCAGAGAAGTGGCACCGGATGCGTCATTCCTGAAACTCGGAACCACCTATCCGCTTCCCATGAGAATCATCAGGGATTTTGCGGAGTCTGTGGACAGGTGTGTTGTGGTGGAAGAGGGTGATCCTTACCTCGCCGATTCCATAAGGGCTGCCGGGGTGCCTGTCCACGCGAAACCGGACATGTACCGGTTTGGCGAACTCAACGTCGGGCGTGTCAAACGCATCCTTGCCAACGACACCAGCCCCGAAGAACCCGTTCCCTCCGGGAAACCACCGCAACTGTGCAAGGGCTGTCCCCATCGGGTGGTTTTCGAGGCGTTTCGGGACCTGGGCTGCATTGTGGCCGGAGATATCGGGTGCTACACGCTTGGTGTTCTTCCGCCGTTCGAGGCAATGGATACGTGCGTTTCCATGGGCGCCAGCATTACGGTGGGACTTGGTCTGCGTCACGTTCTCCCGCGTGAACAGGCGGTGAAAGTGGCAAGTGTCATCGGGGACAGCACGTTTGCTCACAGCGGGCTGAGCGGGTTGGTGGAAATGGTCTACAACCCGCCGGCGACAGGACACGTGGTCGTGATCGTGGACAACGGCACAACAGCGATGACCGGCCAACAGGAGCACCCGGGAACAGGACGAACACTCGACCACGAGCCGACCGGGAAACTGGTATTTGAGGACATTGCCCGTGCAATGGGAATCAAGGAGGTTCATGTCATTGACCCGTTGAAGGAAGAGGGGGAGTTCGCGCGGCTTCTGGCGGAAACGCTTGCCAAGGAGCAGCCGGCCGTTCTGATCACCCGCAGGGCGTGCCTGCTTGCGGCAGCCAGAATCCGCGCGTACGAACAGCGCGCTCTGCAGGGAAAGGAGGCGTGCAATGCCGACGGGAAGTGACGTTGTGAACGTGGTGATCGCCGGCCTCGGCGGACAAGGCGTGATCAAAGCATCTGATATCCTCGCAGATGTCGCGTTTCGCGCCGGGTATGATGTGAAGAAGAGCGAACTCCACGGAATGAGCCAGAGGGGTGGTTCTGTTTCCAGCGACGTTCGTTTCGGAAAGAAAGTGTGGAGCCCGATGGTTCCGTTCGGGTGCGCGGATTACCTTGTGGTACTCTCGTCGGATCAACTGGAAGTCAACCGTCACGTGCTGAAAGAGGGTGGCGTCACGCTGTCGGCGGAGCTGGTGGACGTGTCTCGCCTGGCGAGTCCGCGGTGCATCAACGTCGCTCTTCTCGGAGCATTGAGCGCGCACCTCGAGTTCCCGGAGGAACTCTGGAACGCGGCGATTCGCTCAGGATTCCCGGAGAAACTGCACGATATGAACATAACGGCCTTTCAATTCGGGCGAACATGTACAAAGACGCAGCAGTAAACGCGCGTTCACATCGGGGGAGATCATCATGACGAAGACGGCTGGCCACGGTTTGGGCGGGTTCAATCCTGTCAGCGCTCCTGATTACCTGCCTGTGCCGCTCCTGCGTGACCTGCAACTTGCACGGCTTCAGCAGATCGTCCGGCGGGCGTATGAGAATGTAGGCCACTTCCGGAAACAGATGGACGCACGGGATCTCAACCCGGACAGCATCAAATCCCTTCAGGACATCAGCAAACTGCCGTTTACGGTCAAAAATGACCTGCGCGACACCTACCCGTTCGGGCTGTTCGCCAGCCCCATGGGCGACATCGTACGGCTTCACGCCTCCAGCGGGACCACAGGCAAACCGATAGTAGTCGCGTACACAAAGGACGACGTCGAAGTCTGGACAAGCGCGATGATGCGTGCGTTTGCAGCGTGCGGAGTCGGCAGCGGGGATATCATCCAGAACGCGTACGGATACGGGCTTTTCACCGGCGGACTCGGTGCGCACTACGGAGGCGAAGCGCTCGGCGCGACGGTGATCCCGATTTCAGGCGGAAACACAGACCGGCAGATCATGGTAATGAAGGATTTCGGGGTCACGGCAATCGCCTGTACGCCAAGCTATTTCCTTCACCTGCTCGAACGCGCATCCGAACTCGGTGTGGATTTCCACGATCTCCGTGTTCGTGTCGGGATCTTCGGCGCGGAACCGTGGAGCGAAACGATGCGGCGGCGCATAGAGGAAATGAGCGGCATCAAGGCGTACGACATCTACGGTCTCTCGGAAATCGTCGGACCGGGTGTCGGGATCGAATGTTCCTGTCAGTGCGGATTGCACATCTTCGAGGATCACTTCTACCCCGAAATCATTGACCCGGTCACTAACGCGCCGTGCGCTGAAGGAGAAGAGGGCGAGCTCGTCCTTACGACCCTCAGCAAACAGGCCATGCCGATGATCCGGTACCGCACGCGGGATATTACCTCGTTTGTCGAGGGCCCGTGCGCGTGCGGACGCACACTGCGTCGAATCAAACGAATCGGGCGCCGTGCAGACGACATGTTCATTATCCGCGGCGTGAATGTCTTCCCGTCCCAAATCGAATCAGCTCTTCTCGCCGTGGAAGGCACGCTTCCACATTACCAGATCGTTCTGACGCGCGAAAAAGGGCTGGACCAGATGGAGGTTCAGGTGGAAGTCACCGCCGAGGTGTTCAGTGACCGTATCGGCGCACTGGAAGCCCTTCACACGAAACTGGAATCGGAGTTGGAACATACGCTCGGGATCAGAGCGGAGGTACGCCTCGTTGAACCGCATGCAATCCAGCGAAGCGAAGGCAAAGCGAAACGCGTGATCGACAAACGGAATCTCGGATGATCGAAATCGCACGGTACACGAGAAAGGGGGCACCATGAAAATCCATCAACTGTCGCTGTTCCTCGAGAACAAGCCCGGACAATTGACCGCCCCGTGCCGCGATCTTGCAGATGCAGGGATCGATATCAGAACGCTCTCTCTTGCCGACACACAGCAGTTCGGTATCCTGCGGCTGATAGTATCAGACTGGAAACGAGGGTATGAGCTGCTGAGAGACAAGGGGTACGTGGTCAAGGACACAGAAGTGGTGGCGATTGAGGTACCGGATCGCCCGGGCGGGCTGCTGGAAGTCCTCAAAGTGTTCGAAAAGAGCGCAGTCAACATCGAGTACATGTACGCTTTTACGTTTGGCAGAGGCGACAAGGCGGTTCTGATTTTCCGATTCGACGACCCTGACGCCGCGATCGCGCTCCTCAATTCAGCCGGCATCAACGTCGTCGGTAGCGTCGAAGTGTACAACCGCTGACGGGAAGGAGACGCCGGCAAGCCTGCGAAGGCAGCTCCGGTAAAAAACCGACGAGATGGCAGAATTCCTTTTTGAAAACCGGATCTGGGATCCGGCGGAAACACTTCCAAGGAACGAGCTTCAAGCGCTCCAGGTACATCGACTTCGTGACTGCGTTGCCCGCCTGGCAAACGTCCCGTTCTACAGGAAGGCCTTCGCTGAAGGCAACGTGACCGCTGACAGAATACGGTCTCTCGACGATCTGAAACGCCTGCCTCTGACAACGAAGGCAGATCTCCGCGAGCACTACCCGCTCGGGTTCCTTGCAACTCCCCGCAGCGAAATCGTGCGCATCCATGGTTCCACAGGAACAACCGGGAAACCGACGTTCGTCGCGTACACCCGGGATGACCTTGCGCTCTGGGCGAACCTCTGCGCGCGATTTCTGGTCGCCGGCGGGCTCAGGCCGGACCACATGGTTCACATTGCCTTCGGATACGGGCTGTTCACCGGTGGCTTCGGGCTGCATTACGGGGCGGAGCTGGTTGGAGCCGCGATAGTACCCGCGGCAGCGGGAAACACCGAACGCCAGATCGTTCTGATCAACGACTTGCAGGCGGATGTCCTCGTGTGCACGCCAAGTTACGCGCTCAACATCGCAGAAATGATGCGCGCACAAGGATACACACCGGACAAGATCCCCCTCAAGTTCGCGCATTTCGGTGGTGAGCCCTGGACTGAGGACATGCGGCTGGAGATTGAAAGGCAAATGGGTTTGCTTGCCTTCAACAACTACGGCCTCAGCGAGGTCATCGGCCCTGGCGTCAGCGGGGAGTGCGTTGTGCGCAACGGAATGCATATCCAGGAGGACCATTTCCTCGTGGAATGCATAGATCCGGATACCCTGGAGCCAGTCCCCTACGGCGAACCGGGCGAGCTTGTTCTTACCGCGCTCACCAAACAGGCGATGCCGATTCTGCGGTACCGAACACGCGACATCGCTCGACTGGACCCGACGCCGTGCCCGTGCGGGAGAACTGGCATCCGGATGGGAAGAGTTATCGGGCGCAGTGACGACATGCTGATCATCCGGGGAGCAAACGTCTTCCCATCGCAGATCGAAGAGGCACTTCTTCGCGTCGAAGGAACGGCACCGCACTACCTGATCGAAGTCGACCGCCCGGGAACACTGGACGAGGTAACCGTCCGGGTCGAGCTGCGTCCGGAGCGTTTTTCGGACAAGATGAGCCAGATGCACGGGTTGCGGGAAGACATTGAACGCCAGATCCATGTCGTCGCCGGAATCCGGGCGAACGTGGAGCTTGTGGCACCTCAGACTCTCGAACGGTTCATCGGGAAAGCGAAGCGTGTGGTAGATCATCGCAAGGAAAAAGGCCTCATCTGACCTGAAGGTGTATATGGGAATCGCCAAGACAATCGCGACAAACCTGGAACAATCATCCTGGATCCGCCGGATGTTTGAGGAAGGCATCCGTTTGAAGGCGGAACGCGGCCCGGAACACGTGTACGATTTCACGCTCGGCAACCCCGACATTGAACCTCCGCCGGAGGTAATTGCGGTTCTGGAGCGCATCGTCGCGCGAAACCGCCCACGCAGCCACGCGTATATGCCCAACGCCGGATTTCCCGAGGTACGCGCCGTTATCGCTAGAAAATTGGCGCGGCGAACCGGCCTTGCGTATACCGCAGACCACATATTGATGACTGCGGGCGCTGCGGGCGCTATCAACGTAGTGCTTAAGTCGCTTCTCGATCCTGGTGATGAAGTAATCGTCCTGGCGCCGTACTTCGCCGAGTACCGGTTCTACATCGAGAACCATGGCGGGGTGATGGTGGTTGTTCCTACAGACGATGCGTTCATGCCTGATACGCGAAGAATCCGCGCGGCGATTACATCGCGGACGAAGGCGATCCTCATAAACACCCCGAACAACCCGACCGGAGCAGTGTACGGCCCCGGGGTCCTCAGAAGCTTGAACGAGTTGATCGAGGAGGCGAATCACCCGATCACAATCGTCAGCGATGAGCCCTATGTCGCCCTCACATTCGACGGTGTCGAACCGCCGGAGACCGCATCTCTCATCTCCCGCTCCGTCGTAACGTATTCCTGGTCGAAAGCGCTGGCAATCCCCGGCGAACGCATCGGTTACATCGCCATTTCGCCGCTGCTTCCCGAAGCGGCCGATCTTTTCGACGCGTGTACGTTCGCCAACCGCGTTCTGGGGTTCGTGAATGCGTCGGCGATCTGGCAGCTCGTGGTGGCCGAGGCAGGCGATGTGCGAGTTGACGCAACGCCGTATCAGGAGAAACGTGATTTTCTATGGGACGCCCTGACCCGAATGGGTTACGAAATCGTTAAGCCCGGAGGGGCTTTCTATCTGTTCCCGAAATCGCCGCTTCCCGATGACGTGGCGTTCATTCGATTACTGCAAAAAGAGGGAATCCTCGCAGTACCAGGGTCAGGGTTTGGCACACCCGGCTATTTCCGGCTCTCGCTCACCGTTCCAAAGGAGATGATGGAACGTTCGCTCCCCGGTTTCGAGCGAACTTTGCACGCCGCAGAAGGCAACGGCAAGTCTTAGCGCAGGTTGTCGGATTTCCTCAAAATCGGTTTTTTCAAGGCTCGGGCGTGGGCGCTCCTGCCCGAATGGCACAGAAGCCTGATTCCCGGTTGAGGACGTGGAGAACCGATGTCCGGCCACCTCAAAGCGTTGTCCGTCGTCACGTCATGCCTTCTCCTGAACACCTTCCTCCCCCTTGCCGTTCGCGCAGGCGTTCCAGATCCCCGGACCACAATTCTGGTCGGCGTCTGGGGTTATCCGCCGGCGCCTGACGATCTTGCCGATCCGTTTCCACGCTTCACAGGATCCGGCACTCCTGACTGGTTCGTCGCCAACTACCGCGCGCTCAAGGTCAATTATTACAGCTACGACAGCATAAAAGCCGCGGGAATTGACATGACCATGACCCCGCTCGGGGTCAATCTCCAGAATGAAGGGCATTGTTTTGCGACGGTACGCGCTGCAAACGCTGCGCGGCTTTTCTGCCTGCCCCTCCATCCCGACGTGTACGGCCAGCGGGAAAGCGATCACCTCGACGTTGCGCGGGTACGGCGCGCGCTGAGCAATCCGGTCTGGGCCACGCCCGAAGATTCCTCCGTGATCGGGTGGTACATCTGCGACGAGCCACAAAACGATCGCGAAGTGGACAAGGCGTTGCGGCTTGATTCACTGCTCAGAGCACAGCTCACAGAAATCGGACCATTGGCGGGAAAGGACTGGCTCACGTTCCTCGGTTGGTTCGTATGGAACGACAGCCTCAGGATCGCGAGAATACTGAGGGGGATTGGCACAACCGGCGCCGGCGGACCAGCCGTAATCGGCCATGAGGCATTCCGCTTCATGAATCCAGACACCGCAGAAAACCCTCACATCTACCCGGTGGACTGGTTGAACGCGAGCCTCGCCCGATTCTATCGCACGGTCCGGGACAATGCGCCGGGCACACCCTGGTGGTCGGTAACCCATGTCACCGATGAGTTTGGCATGGGTGGGCCGTGCGTGTGGTATCCCTATGGCGTGATTGACGAGGCGAGCCTTCGGATGGACGTCTTTACGCGGTTGGGCTGGGGAGCGAAAGGAATAGTGTATCTCACGTATTCCCATTACATTGATGCGATCGTTTTGCCCGATTACGAGAATTGCAGACCCACAGGTCGAACGCGGGTGTACGATGGGCGGTACTGGGGCGCGGATTGGGCGGACCGTCATCACACGCGCCGATACGCTCGGTTTCCCGGTGTTTTCACCTCTGAATGGTCATCTGAGACGATGTCGTACCGGCCGACGGGGTTCGGCGCGATTTACCGCCACATACGTGCCGTCAACGCAGACGTCGCGCGTATCCGCCCCTATCTCGGTCCCGCGGAGATATTCCACCCCGTCATGTCAGAGCCGCCCGCCGTCGGCGGTCCATACCCCACCAGATCGTTCTTTGTTGACGGAGTATCGGCTTGGGAGCCGGATTCAGTAATGCGTCCCTTCAAATCGGGATGGGGAGAACGTGACAAGGCGGCAGTTCTCGTGACGCCGCTGAGAAACGGCCGTGACCACTACCTGTTGATTGTCAATCAGAACATCCGTTACCGGGAGGGAACCGTTTTCGAATCAATCAGAACCGGGGAGGCCGGTGATTCCGCGTTCGTTACCGTTAGAATCAATGCGGAGCTCATCGGCGGCGGAGGGGGATACGTGGCAAAGAACCTCGTCACTGGCTCAATAACCAAAAAACTCATCCCTTCTGGCCATTTCGTAACTCTATTTGACACTCTAGATACCGGCGAATTCCGAATGTATCAAATCATGAAGGATACGTCCTCACACGTGGGACGCTTGAGGTAGAAGAGGTCGGGCCCGCTCGCCTCTTATCCCGCGAGCCCGGCCTCCGCGACGAACAACACTCTCGTTTTGCCCCCGTTCACTTCATCATCGGCAATTCTTTACCGGTTCTTGCCGGCTCATGTCGTTCCGCTTTCCGTGCGGTCAGGTTGCTCACACTCACCGCCGCAGCAGCGTCGCGCGCAAGCTTCCGAAACGCCAGCCCGACGGGTGAATCCGGATGCGCCACCACGACCGGAACGCCGGAATCCCCACCTTCGCGTATTGAAAGGTCAATCGGAATTTCCCCCAGGAACGGAACACCCAGTTTTTCGGCTTCACTTCGCGCACCGCCATACGCGAAAATGTGCTCCTCGTGGCCACACTTGGGGCACACAAACGTGCTCATGTTCTCCACCACGCCAAGAATCGGCACATCTACCTTCTTGAACATCGTGATCCCGCGGCGCACGTCTGCCAGAGCAACCGCCTGCGGAGTCGACACAATCAGTCCACCGGCCAGAGGAACCGACTGAGTGAGCGTCAGTTGCGCATCACCCGTGCCTGGAGGCAGGTCAACAATCAGATAGTCAAGTTCGCCCCACTTCACTCCACTCAGAAACTGCTGCAACATCTTCGCCACCATCGGGCCGCGCCAGATTACCGATTGTTCCTCAGGAATCACGAAGCCGATGGACATCAACTCGATCCCGTATTTCCTGATCGGAATTATCTCTTCTGAGTCGGTGATCTCCGGTTGTTCCGTAACTCCCATCATGATCGGTATGCTCGGCCCATAAATGTCTGCATCCAGCAATCCGACGCGAGCGCCTTCCATTGCCAATGCAGCAGCGATGTTCACCGAAACCGTGCTTTTGCCCACGCCGCCCTTCCCGGAAGCCACGGCAATCGCGTTCTTCACAGTGGGTAACATATCCTGGAGCACAATATCACCGACCTTTTTCCCGGACGCCGGACGTGCATTGCGTGGCGTGTCGGCAGTAAGGTCTATCGTGACTTCCCTGACGCCGGGGATGCGCATAACTGCAGTTTTGCAGTCTTCCTGCATTTTGCTTTTCAGCGGACAGGCCATCGTAGTGAGCGCCAGCGTGAACTTGACCGCTCCATCCGACACGGCGACGTTGCGGATCATTCCGAGCGAGACGAGATCCCGATGGAGCTCGGGGTCGTTCACCTTGCTCAGGGCTTCGACAACCATTTCTCTGGTTATTTCAGGCATGCAGGACTCCCAGTACGACAGGACGACGGTTTCTGTGGACCTCTCATACGAATTACCATTGGTAGCGGAATGGAGGTTCCACGGTCGGAGGGATTGAGCTCATTTGCTCAACAGGGCACCAGGCCACCAACCCTTCCAAGAAAGTAAGGAGTACGGCACCCGAATGGTAGCGTACCACGTGCTTCCAGCCATCAGAACCTGCAGAAATCTCGTCGTGCAGGGAGCAATCTGTCTTCTGTTCGGGGTGATGTGCGGGTGCGCGCCGCGCGAAACGGCGCCTGAACAAACCGTAGACGAGACAAGAACAATCTACTTCGCCACACACATGGGAGAACACCCCGGTTGGATTCCCGCGTTCGCGGTTTTGGCCCGGCGTTACGAGGAGCTGCACCCCGGGTGGAAGGTTCGGCTTCACTACCAGCCGCTTGACGGGTACCAGGTCTGGGCGGAAACTCAGTTCATAAGCGGCAGGGGACCCGACATTCTGGATTTCGGAGGAGGTGACGCGTTTCGCTTTGGGGCTCGAATGGGGTTGTTGGTTCCCCTCACGGAACAGCTTCAAGAGGAAAGCCCTTACGCGCCAGGGAAACGGTGGAAAGATACGTTTTACCCGATTGTATGGAAGAACGCGGAAGACCCGATTTACGGCGAGTTGTGGTGGGTACCGTTCAATTTCTTCACCGTGCGGATCTTCTACAACAAGGAGCTGTTCGCCCGCGCCGGCATCACGCAACCACCAACCAGTTGGAAAGAGTTTGTCGCCGTGCAGCAGAAGCTGCTGGACGCCGGGATCGTGCCCTACCTGATGCCAAATTCAAACAACAACCCGCACAAATACATTTTCACGTGCATGGAATTCCTCAGCGACATGATGTTCCAGGACCGCGTGCCGGAAATCGATACGGTGATTCGCGACGGACAGGTGGACGGGATCGAATCCAATATCTCGATCTACAAGGGCCTGACGCGCCTTGATGACCCGCAGATGCTCGCTGTTCTTCATCTGCTGAAAGAGTGGTCCAGGTACTGGGTACGGGGATACAATGGGCTGGATCGTCAGCAATCCAAGATGCTGTTCGCCAACGGCATCGGTGCGATGTACATGGACGGATCCTGGGAGACCGAAGGACTCGCCGAGGCTGTGGATTTCGACTGGGGCGTCTTTCGAATGCCGTTGGTGACCAAAGAAACAACCCCGTACGGGGATGGACCGAGAAACGATGGCAGCTACAATCTCAGTTTTTCCATCGGCAAAGTAGCTGAACGGCGCGGGCATCTTGCGCAGGTTGTTGATTTCCTTCAGTTTTTGACGAGCCCGGAAGCGGCGGACACCCTGCGCAATTATGTCAGCTTCATCAGCGCTCTGGAGGATTACCCGGTTCCAGACGATCTGAAGAGCTTCGCGCCGGCCTCCGGTTATCCCTGGAGTTACAACGCCTGGGCGGTATCTCCGCAAAGCGCTTCAATGGAAGGCGGCGACGTTCTGTTTTCTTTGCTGCAAGGCTACTCCGCGGGGAGTATCAGTGAACGGGATCTCCTCGAGCGTTACGGAAAGACGTACCGGGAACTGACGGTCGAGGAGCTGCGATTCGCCCTCCGTGAGAACGCGCAACGCGTCCTGGAAGGTCGCCGGAGGCTCACTGCAACCAGAGCTGTCCGCGATTCGCTGGCGCGCGTTCTTGGCGCGGATCCCGATTCGACCACCGCAACGTGCGCCGAATTTGCCCGGCTGAACAGACACGTGGCGTTCCAGGAAGAATCACTTCGACGGGCCAACCTGCAGTTTTCCGCTCTTCTGGAAACACTCAGCCGCCCGCCTGCGTGGGAACGGAGCCTTCATACGTCGGGCACCGGCACACAGCCTGCGCTTCTGAGCCATTCGCCTTGTCGTTCGACACCTGATCCGTTTCGTTTTCCCACCACCTCAGTTGAAGGAGCGCAGCAATGGCTGCATCAGAACTGATCAAAGCAAATCTTCTCCACCTCAGCTACAACATGTGGGCCGACCGCGAAGATCCGGAACGCCCCGACAGCTACACAACCGCACGGCCGTATCTCCGCTTCGATGAGTCGCTCTGGCGCGACATTCTCAGAAAGATGGTGGAAAATGGCCTGAATATGGTAATCATCGATCTCGGAGACGGAATTCGGTACGAAAGCCACCCGGAGATTGCCGTTCGAGGCGCATGGAGCCCGCAGAAACTCCGGGAGGAACTGAAGTTCATCCGCGGGCTCGGGTTGGAACCGATCCCGAAACTCAATTTTTCTGCCTGCCATGACGTATGGCTGGGCCCTTATTCACGTTGCCTTTCTACCGACACGTACTACGCGGTATGTGCCGACCTCATCGAAGAGGTGATCAGGCTGTTTGATACGCCAAGGTTCTTCCATCTCGGCATGGACGAGGAAACCGCGAACCACCAGCGGCGATTCGAATACGTTGTCATCCGCCAATTCGATCTCTGGTGGCACGATTTTCTGTTCTACGTGGAGCAGGTTGAGAAGGCCGGTGTTCGCGCCTGGATCTGGTCAGATTACATCTGGAACAATCGGGAAGTGTTCCTCAAACGCATGCCGAAATCCGTGTTGCAGAGCAACTGGTATTACGACGTAGTGTTCAACGAGACGGTGAACTACGTAAAGGCATACCATGATCTGGAAGAGCACGGCTATGACCAGGTTCCAACGGGAAGCAACTGGTCGCATCCCGATAACTTCGGCATGACGGTTGAGTACTGTCGCAAAATAATCGCGCCCGAGCGTCTGAAGGGATTCCTGCAGACCCCGTGGAAGCCCACCCTCGAAGCGGAGAGAAAGCGGCATGTGGAGGCTGTTGAGCAGGTCGGGCGAGCATTGAGAGGGTTGTAACCTCGGAACAGGACAACGTTACCCGGGGGAGCGCGAAACGCCTCCCCCCTTCTTTTTCAAACCAAGCGGTTCAATCACCGTGTCTGCGCCGCAACGGCGGCGAGAGCCGCAACATGAGCTGAACTCGCTCGAATGTGTCAAGCCATTCCTGAATCTCCACGGCAGCCTCATTTCCATCCTGAGGGCCAATGGTTACCGGGCAGGCGGGGCCGAGCTCGCGCTCCGCTTTTCTGCGATACACGGACAACGTCCTGTCCCCGTACCGTTGGACTTCAAAGAAATCCTCCGTCAGAAAGACGACCACAGGAATCTTTTTTGCCCCGCATATGCGCAACTCGTCCATGAGATCCGGGAACTCATCCCGGTCAAGGAAGCGAACATTCACAACCGGCGCTGCCTTCTCAAACGCGTGCAAAATCGGCCCCTGACGAACACAATCGCCACACCACACGCCCGACAGGCACAGTACCGGCATCTGGCGGACGAAGGAGCCCAACAGCCTGCGCTGTTCCGCGGTCAACGCGATCGCCTTCTCAGCGGTCCGCCAGCGTTCCGCATGTCTGGGGTCGCTGCGGGCGAGGTAGTCCTCGTAGGGCAGTCCCTTTTCAAACCAGGTCTGAAAGGCTGACTGCCGGATATCGTAGTATTCGGGTTCTCCGTTCATGGTTCGTACCTCATGCTCCGCAAGGGTGTGTGGCGCAGAAATCCCGGTACAGGTCAACCGCGTACCGGTACGTGTCGAATGTTACATCGGGTGGAATCGAATGGTCAGAATGGAACACATAACCTGCGCCCAGGTCGTACAACGCGTTGAGTTTGCCCAGAACCTCCGCCTTCACGATCGCGCGATCGTTCGTATTCAGTTTTGTCACGTCAATGTTGCCCATAAAGGCAATTCGATTGCCGAATTTCCGTGCCAGCGCTACAACATCTACGCCGGCCTTGGCCTCCATGGGCTGGAGGCAGTCGAACCCTGCTTCCAGAATCATCGGAACTGCTTCGGTGACACCGCCACATGAATGGAGCAGAACCTGTGCGCCTTTGCCCTTGAAGAAGTCCACGAACTCCCGGTAATACGGGAAAATGAGTTCCTCAAGGGTTTTTGGTGAAGCAAACAGCCCGTTCGTGAACCCCAGGTCCTCGTAGATGAATATCCCGTCCGGCACACCAACCTCCTTGAAAAGCAGGTCAAAATGCCGGATGTAGAAGTCCGTAATTACTCTGTTCACGTCGTGCAGCCAGGGTTTGTCGAGAATAAAGCTTTCCAGCATGTGGACATCACCGAGCGCGTGGCGCAGTGTCTCCACGATGAAAAGACAACTGAAGGTGCAGTATTTCTCCTCTGCCGCCGCTTCTTTCCAGTTTTTGCGGGTTCCATCAATATCAAGCCGTGTCGGGTCAGCAGGACCCACCAGTTGATCGCGGTACGGTCTCCACGTTGTGGCGTCCTTGATAACGAAATCAATGTGCTCAGGGGTTCCGGAATGATGCTTCCAGTGCTTCAGTGCCGCACCCCATCCGCTGCGCGTGACCTTCCATTCATCCGTTTCCTGGATGAGTTCCGAAAAATCCCGGAAGGGTGTCGCGTTCGGGCCGCCGCCCACACCCCGCAGGTCGTAGTCGAAAAACCGCGCCGGATCCCCGTCTTCCGGGAACCCTTGCTTCCTCCATTCCGGAATTGTTTCGCCCCAGAAGTGCTCAAAGATTCCGAAATGGTCGTAGGGTTCGTGAGCGAAAATCGCTCTAAGACGCTCGCGAGAGGTCATTCTGCAACTCCCCTTCCAAAGTAGTGACACGTCGCCACACAGGTAATTCTACGCCGGGAACGGTGGCGCCCCAACGTCGGCGATCGTGCGGTTGTGGTGCGGCGCGTTTCACGGTACCTTCTCGACACCTTGTCCACCCGACTCCGACCTCGGGGTTGCCGTTCTGATCCGGAGAACATACCATGCCGTCAACAACCGCGAATGGGGCCATCTGGCAGATAACATCGAACAACATAACCGTCCACATTGACACCGTCACAATGACGTTGACCATGCAGCGATCGGGTGGAGGCCCGTGGCGCATGGTTGAAACCAGTCACGACCTGACGCTCGCACTTAACGGGCACGAAACACCGGTTGCGCTGGCTTCCGCGGACCAGAAGCAAGCCACACTCTATGAAGCTGGTGAGTTATCAGGCGTCAGGGTCGTGTTGCGAGGGTTTCCTGCCGGTAACCGTTCAGTGGACGTGTCTCTCGCGATTATCGTGGCGATAGACGGCGTATCGGATGAACTCGTCGTGAGGGTGATTCCGGCGCACGATCCTCAACGAGTGGTCCGCGAGGTGCGCTATCCGCGCCCCTTTGTTCTTGAGGGCCGGGGCCCCGGTGTTCACCATGTACTGCCCTCGATGCAGGGCGCGCTTCTGCCAACTGACTGGCCGGGCAAAATAGATTGGTGGTGGATCGGGTTGAACTGGACGCGAGCCATTTACATGCCATGGTGGGGGGCAATTCGGCCCGGCGATGCCTACATGGGCATACTGGAGACCCCTTTCGACGGCGGATTGCATTTCTCTCACCCCCCCGGCGGGCCAACGGAAGTCGGACCCAAGTGGCATCCGAGCATGGGCAGTCTGTCATATCTGCGTCAGGTTCGGTACCACCTTTTCGGCAGCGTGGACCACAACGCACTTGTGGCGAAGTACCGGGAATACGCAAGGACAATCGGACGGCTGAAGACCCTCGAGACGAAGGCCACGGAAGTCCCCGAGGTGAAATTGCTGCAAGGTACTACCGTCGCAACCGGTTATACGTTGTATCACATCCAGCCGGATTCCCACTACTATCACCCTGATGACCCCGGGAAGAACCATAACCTGCGCACATTTGAGGAAAGCATCAGGGGAGTTGAGCGGCTTCGTGAGATATATCCCACGGAAAGACTCGTGTACCACCTCGATGGCTGGGGGACGCGGGGGTACGACAACCTCCATCCTGATTACCTCCCACCGTGCGAAGAAGCAGGCGGGTGGGATGGGTTCAAGAAGCTCGCCGAAGCTGTTGACCGTCTGGGCTGGTTGTTCACCACGCACGACAACTATATCGATTACTACGTGGACGCACCGACTTACCGCGAATACCTCGCGCGCGTTGCTGAAGATGGGAGTGTGCCCGGAAAAGCGTGGTGGTACGGCGGCGCACAGACGTTTCTTTGCGAAAAGAATGCGCTGGGATTCGTTCGGAGGAATTTCGAGGAGATCCTCCGGAGGCGAGTACCGCTGCGCGCAACCTACCTCGATGTGTTCTCTATCATTGAGATGCTGGAGTGCTACCACCCGGACCACCCGATGACGCGCGAACAAAGTCTTCAAGCACGCGCGGAGTGCTTCGAGTGGGTGCGTTCCCGGGGCATCGTGCTCAGTTCGGAGGAGCCCACTGATTGGTCTGTGCCCTACATCGATTTCTGCTACTGGGCGCCGGTCGCCATGGCAGACGAGTCTCCCGATGCCCCCACGTTCGGCATCCCGGTACCGCTCTTCAACCAGACCTATCACGATTGTGTGGTAACGCCGGCGCCGCTTGGAAAATCTGGTGCAGTTTCTGAGAAGGACGCGTTCCTGTATGCCTTGCTGTACGGATGCCCGCCGATAGTAGCCGCACCAGAACCGAAAGTACAATCGGGCCCCGGGGCACCGGTGGAATCGGCCGCGCGTTCCGCTCATTTCCACCGGGCGAAAATCCTTGCAGATGTACACCGCCAAACAGGGTTCGCGCCCATTGAAGCACACGACCTGCTGAACACCGAAGGCACTGCACGGGTCACGCGATTCACCGGCGGCGCTTCCATCGAAGGTGATTTCACAGCGGGTAAATACCGTATTGTCGGCCTGAAAGGCATCGATGACACCTGGCAGGTGGTACCTGATTGATATCGCGTTCTGACGAGGCTCGATATGGATTGGAGATATGAGCGAGACAGTCTCGGGGAAGTGAAGGTGCCGGCCGGGGCACTCTACGGGGCTCAGACGCAACGCGCGATCGAGAACTTCCCCGTAAGTGGCATTCGCTTGCCTCGATCTTTCATTCGCGCGCTGGGCCTGATCAAATACGCCGCCGCCGACGTGAATGAACAACTCGGCTACCTGGATGCAAGAATTGCGGACGTCATACGTGCAGCGGCACTTGAGGTGGCCGAAGGGAAGCTCGACGAGCACTTTCCCGTGGATGTGTACCAGACAGGTTCAGGCACCTCCACAAACATGAACGCAAACGAGGTTATCGCGAACCGTGCCATTCAGATGCTGGGTGGAGTGATCGGATCGAAGACACCCATTCACCCTAATGACCACGTAAACATGTCCCAGTCTTCGAACGACGTAATTCCGACTGCGGTGCACGTTTCAGCCCATCTGAAAGTGGTGGAGGAGTTGTTGCCGGCCCTTCACCACCTCGCGGATACGCTATCACACCGCGCCGAAGAAAACGACGATGTGGTGAAAACGGGGCGGACCCATCTGATGGACGCGATGCCAATCCGTTTCGGCCAGCAGCTTCGCGGCTACCAGACTCAAGTGTCGAAAGGAGTCAAACGAATCGAAGCCACCCTGCCGCGGCTCGCGGAGCTGGCCATCGGCGGGACCGCAGTAGGAACCGGAATAAACGCGGACAAAGCGTTTGCGGGAGGTGTGGCGGAGAAACTCAGCGAATTGACCGGCATCCGGTTCAGAGAGACGGACAATCACTTTGAAGCCCAATCTGCTCAGGACGCCGCTGTTGAGCTCTCCGGGCAGATCAGAACCGTCGCCGTGTCACTCATGAAAATCGCAAACGATTTCCGGTGGATGAATTCCGGGCCTCAGGCCGGGCTCGGGGAAATCGTGCTTCCCGCGGTTCAGCCTGGCTCATCAATCATGCCCGGGAAAGTGAACCCGGTCATCTGTGAAGCGACGACCCTTGCATGCGCCCAGGTCATGGGAAACGATCTTGCCATTGCGATTGGCGGGCAGTCGGGGAATTTCGAACTGAACCTGATGCTTCCGCTGATTGCTCACAACCTGTTGCAGTCGATTTCCCTTCTGGCCAACGTAAGCCGCCTCCTTGCGGACAAAGCGCTCACCGGTTTCCGCGTAAATGCCAGACGAATGACTGACCTTGTGGAAATGAACCCGATTTTGGTGACCGCCCTCGCGCCGCGCATCGGGTATGACCTCGCTGCGCACATCGCGAAACGCGCGATGGCCGAAGGGCGCAAAGTGCGCGATGTCGCGCGCGAAGTAACAGATCTGAGTGAGGCGGAACTCGATCAGCTTCTGGATGTGCGGGCAATGACCGAAGGCGGTTTCACCGGGGAACAAACCGGCAGTTCGGGGTAGGAACATGACAATCTCGAAAGATGCCCTGAATGATGAAGTTTTCCGCGTCGGTGTTCTTTCGGACACACACGGGCGATTAAATGGGGCAGTGTTCACCCTCTTCGAGGGTGTAGATTGCATCTTTCACGCGGGTGATGTCGGCAAGTCGCAGGTAATTCGAGAGCTTGAGTTGATCGCACCCGTCCATGCCATACGCGGAAATACGGACCCATTCGATCTCCCGTTCCCAGAAGTGCTCGACACGAGCCACAAAGGGATCCGATTTCACGTGCGCCACGTTGTTCCGACAAGCGGGAGATCGCTTGAGTTTTTCACGATGCGCATGGATGCCGACGTAGTGCTGTTCGGGCACACACACGTGCCTTTCCTCGAGAAAGTACGCGGGACGCTGTTTTTGAACCCCGGAGCAATCAGCAGGAGCCGCGTTCCCGCGGAGACGGCTGCCGTCATCACCGTGCGGGGCGGGGAAATCGCTGCGACGGTGCACGACCTTGTCGCTCACGAATTTCCAGTGCGAGTGCGCTACCCGGCAGCGGCGGGCGCGTGATGCCATGGCGTGACGTCGTTCACTTGCCAATCAGGTTCGGCGGGGTTAGGTTGTTAAGGCGGGAGCACGTTGCACGGCGCGTCATTCGTGCTCAGAAGTAAGCCATTTCACGCAAGGAGCAGACCGATGGCAAACAAGAAGAGCGATCCTGTCCCACCGGAAGAAATCGAAATCACCTCGCAGGGCACGGAATCGGCTGAGGCTGAGGCGACGGCCCCGGTTGAACAAGACGCCCAAACGAAGACTGCAACCGAGCAAGAGGCCGAAGAACAACCGGAAGGCGTGATGGCGGCGGACAAAGATTTCGAGGAAAATGTTCCGTGCGCTGCGTTCCCGTGGAAGGAAGTAGTCAAATGGAGCATCGTCGTCACGGTGGTCGCACTGGTGCTCTACCTGATTTTCCGACGCGACGACTGAGCCGTCTAATAAGCAATCACCCTCTTCTCAGGGCGGGAAGCAGACCATTTTCGGAGCGCATCCGGTGGCGCGTTTCGTCAGACGCTCATATCCGCCCCAGGTAACCGGAAACCCGCGAATCAGGGCACTGTATGCAACCACTGGAATTCCGTCCCGACGGGCTTTTTGTGCTCGTTCAGTTCACGGACACGCACTTTGCTGACTTACCCCATAACAGGGAAACGTTCGAACTTTTCGACCGGGTTCTCCAGATAGAAAAACCGGACCTTATCGTTCTTTCGGGCGATATTGTTCATCCGGCGTGGTGTAAAGACCCACTCATTCACTGGGCTGACGTGGTCAGGTACTTCGATGCGAAGAACGTGCCATGGGCTTTCGTTCAGGGAAACCACGACGCGCAGGAATTCACCTACGAAGCGATCGAGGACACACTGGCCGGCAGCAGACTGAGCCTTTACGAGTCCGGCCCCGAAAGCATCTTCGGGCACGGCAATTACGCCGTTCCGATCTACAAAAGAGGAACCTCGCGCCCTGGCGCGATTGTATGGAGCCTCGATTCGGGGCAGGGCGCAGAAGGAGTTGCATCCGGGTGGGACTGGGTGAAAAGGGATCAGATCGCGTGGTTCTCCGCGGAAGCTGATCGCCTCATGAAACAGGACGGGGACTCCATCACAGGATTGGCGTTCGTGCACATGCCACTGGTGCAACACCTGACCGTCTGGCAGACAACACCGTGCTCAGGTTTTCTCAACGAAAAGGTGTGCATGCAGGGGATGGATGAGGGCCTTTTCGATGCCTTCAAGGAAAGGAGCCGCGTGGCCGGGTGTTTCGTGGGGCACGATCATGTCAACGATTACGAGGGCGTACTCGAGGGCGTAACACTTGCGTACGGCCGCGGTTCGGGGTACAACTGTTACGGTAAGGAAGGATTCCGGAAGGGCGCGCGGGTAATCACGCTACGTGAGGGTATCCGCGGGTTCCAGACCCACATCAGGCTGGACGACGGCACACTGGCGCCGCGTCCCTCGCACCTGCCGGACGGCACTTCCCTCAACTGAGGGGCGCAGGGTTCGGTAGTTGTGTCGCCGCGTTCGTGTGTGCGTCCAAGGTTGCACAGAGGCGCAAAGCGCTATCTCGCGGGGCGATTTTTCAGCAGGGGCGCTGCATGAAGAACATTGATGTCAGCCGATTGGTGAACCTCGGGGTCGTTCCCGCGCGGCGTTTCTTCGCCGCAACTGATTCCCTTGCCGAGTTGACCGCGTCCCACGGGCGTCGCACGTTTCTGGCGGCGTTCCCGAGTGACCGAGTTCTCAGTATCGGCCTGTATCAGGACGCCGAAATCGATCTGGAGGAGGCGGCAACTCGATACCCATGGCCGATGCTTCGCCGTTCGGTAGGCGGGCACGAGATGAGCGTAGTTCCCGGGACGCTGCTGTTCTCGATGATTATCCCGCAGGACGACGCGGAAAACTCCATCACCCGCGCGTGCAGAGGCATGGTTCCTTCTCTCGTGGCGACGTGTCGATCGTATGGCGTGGATGCACACTTCACCCCACCTGATTCAGTGAGGTACCACCGAATTCTTTTTTCGGCAGTGTATGCAGGGTGTGTTGGGAACGCACTGGTTCTCACCGGAACTCTCCCGTGTACAAGCGAAGAACCGGGCGGTCGCAACGCCGTGGAAGTCTCGCTCTCCGGAATATCGAAGGGTGCAGTTGGACCGGCGGAAGTTCTTGACGTATTTGTCGCGAAGCTGGGCGAGCAGTGCCGCACGGAATTCAGGGAGGAACGTCTTTCTCCCGCCGAAGAGGCCGCCATCAATCAGAAAGTTCTTGCGGGCAGCGAAAGCGAGCCCCGAAGAAAGCCTCAAAGGGCGGAACTCAGGGAACGCGCGCGAAGAGATTCCCGGCTGGACCTGCGAGAGGCCCAGTTCACCACGGCCGGAGGCCGGACTATCGGCTTGAGTCTTCTCCTCCGCGGGGAGGTAATCGAGACCGTTGCATTCTCCGGGGATTTCGTGTTCTACCGGGACTGTCTGAGCGATCTCGAAACGGCGTTACACGGCGTGCCGGCCGAATGGGACGAACTCATGACTGTTCTGGAGAACTATTACATCATCAATCAGGTGGACAGCCCCGGTGTTACTCCTGCGGACTGGGTGTCGGCCATCGACGCGGCCACGGGGATGCTCTAGGAGTGTGCGCATTCCCCGGTCATCATCCCCCTTCTTCCTCCGCTTTTATTTCTCGCACGAAGATATCTTTCGCTACGTCTTCTTCAATGGCGATATCCGTCTGATCCGCCCGAATAACGTACGCGGGAGACTTCTGTTTCAGAACCAGTTTTGTTCCCGGCACTACGCCCAACGCTGCGAGTCTATCAAGCCTTCTGCTGACTCTGGGCGCGATGAACGTGATTCTCGCGGTGCCTCCCACGGGGAGCGTTGTCAGGGGTTGAACCAGGGGTGTCACGGTTCGAGAACTCTTCGCGCAGCAAGGCCCCGGGGGGATGGTATTCCCATGGGGGCAGTGCCGCGGGTGCCCCAGGAACGTGCATATCGTGTCGGTGACTTCCGCCGAAAGCACATGCTCCCACGCGCACGCATTCACGGCAACTCGTTCGGGTTGCACTTCAAGGATTTGCTGGAGCAACACCTCCGCAAGGCGGTTGCGGCGCACAAGTTCGCGTGCGGCTTTCGCTCCGCGTTCCGTCAGCCATATCTCGCCGTCGAGCCGTTCCAGCAGCCCTGCTCTGAGGAGTTCATCGACGACCGGGACCGCGTGAGGATGGGCAAGGAACAGCCTACCCAGAGATTTGTCGCCTTTCTCGTGGGCTGACCAGACCTGCACCAGGATGTTCTCGCATTCTCGTGGCAGGTGTTTCATTTCGTGCCTACCCATTTCCTGACAAGCTTGACGAGGCGCGATTCTGGAAGCATTTCGTACCCGCAATAAGGACACCGGATCAGGCCGCAATTCTTTCCCATGGGGCAGCGGGTCCTGCACTGCTCCACATCCTGTGGGATTTCCTTACTGCACAAAGGACAGACGATCATTGTTCCCTCGCACTCCGTCACGCCCCCACAAAATCAAACACCCAGAACACGCAGAAGGTTCAGCGCCCTCACCCGGAACCGGTAAGGATCATACCCCACCGAACCAGGCCTCCGACCAGAAACGCGAACGGGAAGATGAACACCACCATCCAGATCGCCGTTCGAATGCCTCGTTCCTTGGCAATCATGAACACGTTGGCCACACACGGCACGAACAGGGTGATAGTGACCAGGCTGACCACGATCTGCAACTCATCCAGCAAGCCGTGCTGTTGAAGTTGGAGCAATCCCGCGGCGCCGTAATCCCTTCTCAGAAAGCCTATCAAAAATGCCTCGGTCGCCTGAGCAGGGAGGCCCAGCCAGCCTTGAACAACTGGCGCAGCGAAACTTCGGATCGCACCCAGAGCATCAAACAAATCCAGGAAGAACAGAAGTGCGGTACCGAGAACGAACAAAGGCACCACCTCTTTGAGATACCATTCAATCCTGGCAATCGTCTTCACGATGATGTTCCCAAACTGCGGTACGCGCATGGGCGGGAGTTCCAACACGAGATCACTGGAGTCACCCGGCAGAACTCTGGCCGCCAGCCAGCCAACGAGCATCATGACGACGGCAACCGTGATGACCCACCACAATACCCCCGTCAGGCTGATGGTCGCCACCATCGCGAGAATCACTCCGAGTTGCGCCGAACAGGGTACTCCCAGGGCAAGGAGGAGCGTAGTAATGACGCGTTCCTTCTTCGTTTCAAGAATCCGCGCCGTCATGGTGGCCATCGTATCGCATCCGAAACCCAGAACCATGGGAAGCACGGCCTTACCGTTCAGCCCTATCATGCGAAACAGGCGATTTGTCATCACGGCGAGACGCGGGAGGTACCCTGAGTCTTCGAGAAGACCGAATATGATGAAAAACGTTGCCACGATGGGCAGAACAATCGCGAACCCGTAGGCGAGGGCCATAGTGATCATGCCGTACGGCCCGACAAAGAAGTCATGCACGACGCGCGCCGTCGTCTGCCACCAGGTGAGAGACACGCCGTCTGTAACGGCGTACGTGGTAGACGGAACACTCCTCGCTACGGTGAACAAGTCCACTTGATGAAGCGCGGACAACGGGAGGGACAGGGTCCACTTCACCGGTTCGATGACATGCGAGTGAGGGAACGGCAGGATGGCATCCGCCAGACGGATGAAAAACGGACTGACGAACTGCGAGAATACGAACGTTTCGAAGAAATCCACCAAGGTGCCCGCGCCGAACAGCCCTACAAACCAGAGAGTCACGTACAGAACTGCTCCGACGACGACCAGCCCTTTCAGCGGATGCGTCGCCCATGAGGAGACCAGGGCGAGAACATGGTTGCCGGCAGTATCACGAATCCGCATCACCTGCGCGACGATGGCGTCGATTCTTCTCAATCGTTCGGTGTTGATGACCGCAGCTACGCCGCCGGGAAACTGGACACGGACATGTTCCCGAATGGCTTCAAGGCGCTGAACAACCTCCTGGGAGGTCTGGTTCCTCAACCACGGAAAAATGGTCTCATCCCCGGAGAGAACCGTCAGTGCGACGCCACGTTTGCCCCGCATATCTTTCGGAAGCAGGGCGGTGATGTCAGAAATTGCCTTTTCAATCGCCTCCTGGAATTCGATCCTGAGCTGGAAGGGACGCCCCTCGAAACTCCGCTCTGCAATTTCACGAACACCGCTCCGCCTCACTGCGACCGTGGCCCGGACGGGGACTCCCACCAGTTTTTCCACGGATTTGAGGTCAACATGGATTCCTCTGCTGGCCGCCTCATCCGCCATGTTGAGCGCAAGCGCACCGGTTCTCTCCCAGTCCGAAAGCTGTGACGTCAGAATGAGCGCCCGCCGAAGGTTTGTCATGTCGGCGACCTGAACAACCGGCGCATCGGGCTGTTCGAGAAGAATCGAGCGCGTGACCAGTTCGTCTTCGGACATCGGCACAAGCCCGTTTGCGCCCGGTGTGTCGTAGATCTCGTATTCCTTCGACTGCGCAACTCCCCTCGTGACCTCGACGGTGGTGCCGGGGTAGTTGGATACGACGACGTACACTCCCGTCAAGTGACCGAATATGGCGCTTTTGCCGACGTTAGGGTTGCCGATGAGGATGAGGGAGCGAGCAGGAGCAGATTCGCTTTTTGCGGCCCCGCCAGGGGGAGCGTCCGTCTTGCTCATTTCACATCCTTCGGGAGACGAATGCAGGATGGTGAGTGGATAAGAAGCCGTTCGCATCGCTTCGTACTGGAATATAACTTAATTGAGATTCATTCTCAATTCCGTTTGGACTTCACGCCCTCCGGTCTCAGAAAGAACGCGGCGTGCGCCATGCCGCGGAGAGGTGTGCCTGGCGTACAATCGCAGACGCATCTAAATTCAAACCTGAAAAAGGGAAGGGAAGCCCTGCCCGCACACAACACCCGGATAGATCGAGGTGCCCATGGAAGGTCCGCGCGCGTGTCGCCCCGAAGAGCTTGATGGCCTGCGTACTCTCGAAAACACCGTCTTTCGCTCGAACGGGGAAAGCTGCATGTTTCGAGAATTCCCCACGCTCTTCCACGAATCCAATTGCGAGAGGTTGCGTGTTTTCGTCGACAAGGGGCAACCCGTTTCGGCCATTGCCTACGTCAGCAGAACGGCAGTCATTCAAGGGAACACGCTGAGAATCGGCTCGCTGGGTGCTGTTGCGACATTCGAGGAGTACCGGGGACGCGGGCTGGCGACCGCCCTCCTTGAGGACACGTTCGCGCAGATGAAACGTGAGAACGTTGACGTTGTCCTGATCTCGGGACAACGGGGATTGTATCAGAGAGCGGGGTGCGCCATCGCGGGACATGAGATGCGTTTCTCGCTCGATGGATCGGCACTGGCCGGGGCACCGGAAAGAGGATTGGTCGTCGAGGAAGCTGCGGATGCGGACATTTCCGACCTGATCGCGCTGCATCAGAACGAACCTTCGCGGTTTGTCCGGTCACCCTGGGAGTGGCAGCAGTTCCTGTCGGTGTACCGTCTCACCCCAAAAGGAGCGGAACCTCCGTTCGGGGTTCGCCGTCTCTGGGTTGTCCGCCAGCAGGGCACGCCGGTTGCGTATTTCGTTCTTTCCGTGGGACGAGACAACACCAACCCGACCGCGTATGTCCAGGAATTTGCCGGAAACCGTGCAGCAGTGCTGTCCGGGCTCACCTCGCTGAAGGAGCGGTTCGGGCTGCGGACGGTGAGTGGAAGTTGCCTCCCCTCCGACCGCGAGATGAACGGTTTGCTCACCGGTCTCGGCGGATCGGTGCAGGCATCCAGCATCGGCGGCCATCGGATGTCTTTTCTGAATCCGGAGGTTCTTCGTCGGTACGACCCGTGGGTGACGGAACGACTGGGTATGGAGTTCGTGGGCGAACTGAACCTTGTCCAGTCGGACGATGTCTGGTATCTGACGTCCGGCGCCACCAGAACCGTTGCGGGTTCGTTGGAAACCACGAATGCGTTGCTCTGGGGCGATGCGGTGAGGGATCTGAAAGGGGACGACATGGACACCGGAGTGTGGAAACGGCTGTTGCCGTTGCCGTTCCTGCTACCCGGAATGAACTACATCTGAAGCTGCATCTGGACGATCGGGGCGGATGGAACCACACGAACGCGTGCTCGTGGTGCTCCTGAAAAGCACCACCGACTGGGACATCGCTCGAGATCGCAACTGGTACCGTATCCCGGCTGCGCATGCTCCGAAGGACCCGGGCGCCGAATGGATTGCGTTCTACCAGCCTGCGGGTTTTGGCAGGGAGCGATGGGGTGTGTACTCCTACGCACGTGTTCGAGGAACGCACACGGTGCGGAGAATCGAGCTGTTTCCCTCGGAGACAGACCACCCCCGTGCGCAGGAACCGTATCTGGTGTACTCGTTCGATCCTCCCGCACGGCTGGCTCACCCGCTTCAATGCGCACGACCCCGGCGTTTTGTCTGGACCATGACCACTTGGTGGCGTTTCTCCAACGCCCGCACGTTTGACGATCTCCTGAGGCGCGACCCCCTGTTGCCCCCGGAGAAGGACACGGTCCTTGTGAGTGTTGTCCCACGCGTGAGCGACTTCGAGATCGTCACGAAGAAGCACTGGTACCGAATACCCTGTTCGGTCGTGTCGCAGTGGGCTACGCCGGCGTACCTCGCGTTCTATCATGGGCAGGGGTTCGGCGTGGAAGCAGGCCAGGTGAGGTATTTTGCGCCCATCCGTTACGTAGACATCGTCAAGAGGGTGGATCTGTTTCCGGATGAGCCCAAGCACCCCCGTGCCAGGGCGGACTACTATCGCGTTCACATCGATGACCTGCAACAGCGCCCGTCACCCATTCGCAGCAAAAGAAAACGACAGGTGGTGCTGATTCCGACGACGTTTGAGCGTTTCATGCTGGCAGGAGATATCAACGAACTTGCCGTGGGAGACGAGGCGACCGACTCGTTCTACGGCAGGATGACTGAGGAGGGGTTGAGGCCCGAGAGAGCATACCACGTACGAGGCAGCAACGCGTACTACTTCACTGATTTCGCGATCCTCGGCCGCAAGGGGAGCGTGCATGTGGACGTCGCGCGAGGGGAGAATCAGAATGGGTTCCTTCCCAAAAGGGC
>JAKPPK010000336.1 GCA_029547385.1 Candidatus Latescibacterota bacterium | reverse complement strand
CCCGAGGAGGTCCTGGAGTCTGTGGCGCGCCTGGCGTTCGGAATCGGAGCCGCTTCGGACAAGAAGGCGGTACATACATTCATCCACGGCCCCGGGGCGCTGGCAATCATTCAGGAAATTGCCGAGCTCACGTCCGGGCCGTCCGAAACACGTGGAGCGGTGTACGACCTTCGAGAAGTGTGCGAACGTGTGCGCAACCGATACTTCGATGATCCGCCTGATCCGCCTTCTTCGCTGGCGTGGACGGACTCCCTGACGTACAGAATGTTCGGGCTCTACAGCTCCGTTCGCGATAGAATTACGATCAGCCGGTCTCTGGACAGTCCGAAGGTGCCTGGGTATGTGATAGATTACGTGATGTTCCACGAGCTTCTTCATAAGAAGCATGGCATCGGCTGGGCATCGAAACAACGCACGATGCACACCAGTCGCTTCCGACGGGACGAGCACGCATTTCCCCGTTTCAAAGCCGCGCAGGAGTTTCTCAACAGACTTTCCTCTCAGATGCGCCGCCGGCTTACCTGACATGATTTGCCCCGTCCTCACCGGGCCGTTGTCCCGACAAGATCACACTCTGGCTGGGTAACTGCAGTGTTGACGTCGCCGCGTGAATGGTTTCGCTATGCACCCACCCTGCCGGGCGAGCAACTGTCAATCGACGAACGGCACCGCGGCATGCGCAAGGTTATCGTGGCGTGGTGCGTCGGGGTTGTGTTCTTTGATGCCGTTGCCGGTGCGCCCGCGGTGGGAATGTTCCGTTCTCTGGGAGCCTCTCCGCTGTGGATAGGCTTGCTGGCGGCGATTCCTCCCATCGCGACTCTCGCGCAACCTGTCGCGTCGTACATCGTCGCGCGGACGGGTTCCCGGAAACGGCTGTTCCTGCGAAGTGCGTATCCCGGACGGGTCATCTGGCTGCCCATCGTCCTGTGCGGGTATTTCCTGCCCCGTGGGGATCTCTCGATCGCGTTTCTTTTCGTTCTTGTGTTTTTCAGCAAGTTGAGCGACTCAATATCCGGGCCGGCATGGATGGCATGGATCTCCGATCTGGTGCCGGAGAATGAACGGGGACGCTTCTGGGGCAGGCGCCAGATGTGGGCAAGCCTCTGCAGCGTAACCGGTTCGCTATGCCTCGGATATTACCTCGGAACGCAGCCTCCTTACCCGAAATTCATTGTGTTTTTCGGCATTGTCGCGTTCCTGGGCTGGTTGGACGTGTTTATCCATCGCGCGGTGCCAGGCGTGCGACTGGACGTGCCTTCGAAACGGCCTGATTTCCGTGAACTGGTGACGGTGCCGCTGAGGGAGCGCTCGTACCGTTCGCTGGTGCTTTTCTACGGCCTCTTCTCCTTCTCGGTAGCCGTCGGCGGTGCGCTGTTCCCCCTTCTTTTGATCGAGGAGTTCGGGTTCTCGTATTTCAAGATTTCCTTCTTTTTCGGGATTCAGGCCGGATTCATGATCGCCAGTTCCCATCTCTGGGGCCGCTTCATGGACAACGTGCGGGAAGGGCCTCGCGTGGTCTTTCTGATGTGTTCGGTAATCATCGCTCTGCTGGCGCCGCCGTGGACGATGATCCCGGTCGGTCAGAACCTTCTCGCGGGACTCAACTTCGCCCTTGGCGGGATCGGCTGGGGAGGGTACCAGATCGCGTTCACCGGGCTTGTAATTGCGATGTCTCCCCGCGAGTCGCGGGCAATGTACTTCGCGCTTGCGGCCGTCGCCGCTGGCGTCGGCAATGCTGTGGGCGCCGTATGTGCGGGGTTGATCGCCGAACAACTCGCAGGGTTCTCCTTTTTCTGGGGCCCCTTCAAACTGACTCAGTATCGAACCTTGTATCTGATTTCCGGTATCTCGCGCATGTCCTGCCTGCTCCTGCTGCCTCTCATCCGCCAACCGGAGTCGGCGCCTGTCGGGACATACTTCCGACGGGCAATGAGTCTCAATCCAATGGAACCGGGAACGTACGCCTATCTCTGGAAGAAATTCGGAAAACCGAACGGCGACGAGCAGCGTGGAGAGACGGAAAACTGACGTCCACATGCCCGGAACGGAGCTCTTTTGATTTTCGCATTCGGCAGGGGCTGCCGTCCGGGGTTCTGCCTGCCCTGCTCCGGACCGCCGTTCTCTGGAACAAATCGGTTGCGGTACACTGTTATTGCTGAACGAGATTCGCACCAGACCTGCATCGCGCGGACGTGATTCTGATGGAACTGAAGCATCTTGACCTTGTCGCCGAAGCCCGTCGCCTCGGCGCTACAAAGGCCGCCATGTTGCCTCTGGAAGGGTTGCGGTTCTACCCGGAACTGCGCACCCTCTGCGAACGGAATGCCTGCGGGTCGTACGGCAAGAGCTGGGGCTGCCCTCCGCACGTCGGAGAAATAGAGGAACTTGCCGCGCGGGTGCGGTCGTTCGCCCACGGACTGCTCTTCCAGTGCATCACCGAGATAGAAGACTCGTACGACATTGAGGGAATGGGACGCGGCGCTGCACACCACAAGCGCGTCGTGCGCGAACTGGCTGAGATTTTCCGCACCCGGTACGGGGCGCCAGACGTCCTCGTTCTCGGCACGGGGCCCTGTGATTTCTGTGAGGAGTGCACGATCTCCACAGGCCAACCGTGCCGATATCCGGATCGGTTGATTTCCTCCGCGGAAGCGTACGGAATGAATGTGAAAGAACTCGTAGAGAGATGCGGTTTCTCGTACATCAACGGGAAGAACACCGTTTCATACGTCGGAGTCATTCTTTTCAACGGCTGAGCCCGATTGATCGCCTTCTTCTCCGTCAGTCTTCCGTGCGGCGTTTCGCGGAAACTCGGACCGGACATATTCCACCAGCCCGCGCATGTCCTTCAGAATCCTTGCAACTCCATGAGGGCACACAAGGTTCGCTTCCGCAAGCGCGGTTCCGCCTATGACGTACTTGTTCCCGACTGCCAGGGAGGCGAGGGATAACCGCTCGCAGTCCGTGCGAAAGGCAACAGGGTCATAGATGACTGTCGCTGATACGCAGATGAGATCGGGGCGCAACCGTTCAACGCAGTTCACAAACGAATCTGAGGGTGTAGCCGCCCCGAGTACCGTCACGTCCCACCCTTCGAACCGAAGAACCAACGCAACGCACGAGCACGCCAGTTCGTGAAGGTCCGGGGCGAAGGTGCCGCACAACGCTCGGTGTGGGGATCTGCCAGACTTCTCCTGCATATGCGGCAGTCTTCCCAGTGCCGTGGTGATAGCGTGAGTGGCGAGGTGCTCATCGGCAACCGTGAGGCGATTCTGTGCCCATTGTTTGCCGATATATTCCATGGTCGG
>JAKPPK010000320.1 GCA_029547385.1 Candidatus Latescibacterota bacterium | reverse complement strand
GAGAGCGTTTCCGAGCCGATGACCAGTACGGTGCCGGCCAGCCCCGAGGTGATCATCGAAGACGCGACCGCAAGACCGTAGACAAATCCCGTGCATGCCGCGGCAATGTCGAAGGCGGCGGCATTCCGTGCGCCGATCATGTGCTGGATAAAACATGCGGTCGCAGGAAATCCCATCTCAGGCGTCATGGTGGCGACAATGATGATATCGACATCGGACGCTTCCATGCCCGCGTTCTGAAGCGCCATGCGGGCTGCCTCCGCTCCGAGCGTGGCGGTCGTCTCGTCGTCGGATGCAATATGACGTGTCACAATACCGGTGCGCGAGCGTATCCACTCGTCAGAGGTTTCGACCATGCGTGCGAGACGGTGATTGTCCCATACCTGGGGAGGAACCGCGAATCCCAATCCGGTGATGACAGGGTGACTTTTACTCATTGGGGATGAAGTTCTTTCGCGACAATTCGTTTTTGATGAGGGTGTTCACATCCTCGATGACAAACGCCCGTGCGACCCGGATGGCATTCATGATGGCAACCGGAGAGGAATTCCCATGGCATATGATGGAAACACCGTCCACACCAAGCAGGGGCGCGCCGCCGTAATCCTCGGGACTCATTTCTTTTTTTATTTCCTTGAACACGGGTTTCATAAGGAGCGCACCGGTGACGCGGGAAAGGTTTTTCGCCGTCTTTTTTTTGATGGTGTGCGTGATGAAGCTGAAAATGCTCTCGCCGAACTTAAGAAGGACATTCCCCACGAACCCGTCGCACACCACCACATCCGCCATACCCTTGAAAATGTCGCGCCCCTCGATGTTCCCCACGAAATTCAGCCCTGATTTTTCGAGCATTTCAAAGGCTTCGCAGGTCAGTTCGTTCCCTTTTGAGCGTTCCTCTCCGATATTGAGCAGCCCCACACGCGGTTGAGAATAGCCGAGAATGTACTGCGCGTAAATGGAGGCCATTACTCCGAACTGATAGAGATTCCCCGGTTTACAGTCTGTATTGGCGCCTACGTCGAGAATGCAGACGTAGTTCTTTTCGGAAGGGAAAAGGGCCATGATCGCAGGTCGCGATACGCCTTCAAGGCGGCCCATGTAAAGGAGCGAAGACGCCATCGCGGCGCCGGTGTTGCCCGCGGAAATAACCGCATCGGCTTCACCGGAACGACAGAGCTTGTTGCAGACGACTATCGAAGAATCCTTTTTCGAACGGATGGCGCGGCCGGGGCTTTCGGACATCTCAATGACTTCATGGGCATGCACCACCCGAATACGCGGGCCGAGGCTTTCCTTCAGCCCCTTTTTACCGGATGATGCCCGTTCATTGAAAGTCCGGGCAATGTAATCCCCGACCTTTGTCTCGTCACCGACAAGGACGATTTCAATATCCCGAAAACGCTCCAGCGCGGCGACCGAACCCTCGACAAGTACGTCGGGATATCTGTCGCCGCCCATCGCATCCACGGCTATGCGTATGATCGTGCCTGTCATGAAGGCTGCGGATTATGCTTCCGCGGGAGTGATGACCTGCCTGCCTTTGTAATACCCGCATCCAGGGCACACACGGTGCGGCATCACGGGCTGTCCGCAATGCGCGCAGGTGGCCACGGCCGGAGCATCTATCTTCCAGTGTGTTCTACGGAGTCTTTTGCGGGATTTGGAGGTTTTTCTCTTCGGAACTGCCATGTGATTCTCCTTTCTATCGATTCATTCTTTTTTATTTATCAGTTTCGTTTTCGATCAGTCCCGAGAGTAACCCCCAGCGGGGATCGCTCCGGGTGACGTCGCACGAGCAGGCGCCTTCATTCATGTTGTTCCCGCACACAGGACAGAGCCCCTTGCAGTCTTCCGAGCAGAGGATCTTCATGGGCACATTGAGAATGATCGCATCCCGCACATAAGAAGTGATATCGATCGACTTGACGCTGTTTTCCACAAAACACATGTCCTCGTCGCCCGACTCCTCGTCGTCGCCGGCGTCTTCTGGTGCCGGCTCATCGAGCGCGAGGCGCCTCACCACGAGGCCGAAGTTTCCGGCCACGGGAAGATCGAACGGCTCCGCACACCGGTCGCACTGAACGGACAGACGGGCAGTCACCTCACCCTCGATACGCGCCAGTTCGCCGTCGCGCCGAACCCTGCACACCACAAGTGCCGGCTCCCCGAGTGAGTATTCATCGCTTATGATATCGAGTTCATCGGGTTCGCCGGTGAGTTCCTCGACATAGGAGCGATCGTTTCTGTCGAAAATGATCAGTTCCATAAATATCTTTTAATTATACCACAAAAATGAATACAAGTCAAGCGTTTATTCGATTTCCGGACATCCCGCCGATGCGCTCCGACGCCGCATCCCGATATATTTTTCACGAACCGCATGCTTCCCGTCGCGAAACACACACACCTGTGGGCATGATACGGTTTCAACCGCCGAATACGTAAGCTATCTCTTTTTTTGCGTTCTCCGGTGAATCCGATGCATGGACCGCGTTCCTGGTCAGGCTGTCTCCGAACCGTTTTCGTACGGTCCCCTCCTCCGCTTTTGCGGGATCGGTCGCCCCTATGGCATTTCTCAACGCTTCGACGCAGTTTTCCGCCTCCAGCACGATCGGAACGACGGGTCCCGATGTCATGAATTCGACAAGCGCCCCGTAAAATGGTTTGCCCCTGTGAACCTCATAGAATCCGCCTGCCCGCACTTCATCCCAGCGTTCCATTTTCATGTCGACGATACGGAACCCCTTCGCCTCGATTGCCGCGATCACTTCCCCTATCCTGTGTTTCTCCGTCACATTCGGTTTGATGATGAAAAGCGTGCGTTCCGTCATACATCCTCCCATGTGGATTCAGGGATTTTACTTGAATCAAAGAACAGGTCCCATAAGGCGCGGCATATGTCTCAGATGGACTCGTGGACGTTCCCGTTGATGAAAAGTTCCACAAGATCGCCGTCGAGCTTTCCCTTTTTCGCCTCTTCGCGCAGTATCGCCACCGCCGTTTCGTGGGGAAGCGGCGGCTTGTAGGGGCGGTCTTTCGCGGTCAGCGCTTCGTAAATGTCCGCCACCGCGATGATGCGCGACTGAAACGGGATGTCCTCGGCGCGAAGGTTGCCAGGGTATCCGGAACCGTCGAGCATTTCATGGTGCGTCGCGGCGAAACGGGGGATGTTTATCAGTTCTTGAGTAAAGGGGATTTTTTCAAGGATGTTCAGCGTATGACGGACGTGGCTCTGTATCTCTCCGCGTTCGCTGTCCGTGAGGTTGCCCCTCGCGACTAGAAGATGTTCGAGGTCATCGGGATCGAGGCAGGGGTGCTCTATCCCCTCTCCGTCACGGTATGTGCGGGCGGCGGCAGCGGTGAGTCTCTCGGCCTCATCCGGTCCGAACGGTCCGGGTCTGTTGAGTTTTATGACCAGCGCGAGATCTTCCGTGATACGTTCCGTTTCTGCAGCCGTTTCGCGATCGATCTCTGCGGCCTTTTCCGCGGAATATGTTCCCCCGACAAGAAGCGCGAGTTTCCTCTCAGCAGCCTTTCCGACCGCCTCACTTCTCATGAGGTCGAACCGAGAGGCTATGAGGGCGATGCGGTCGTCGGAGAGCTTGTTCACCTTGTCCAGGACATACTCGCGCACCCCGATCTTGCCGATGTCGTGAAGCCACGCCGCCATTCTGAGTTCATTCATCTCTTCATTCGAAAGGTATACATCGCGGAAGGGTCCTTCCGTGGCGCGGTTTATGGCTTCAGCCTGTCGCATGACGAGTTTCGAGACCCGGAGCGAATGACCGGCCGTATGGGGGCTTCTGGCGTCGATGGCTTGCGCGGAATAGGTCACGAGACTTTCGAACAGACGCTTGATATCGCTGATGAGGATCGAATTGCAAATGGCAACCGCCGCCTGCGAAGCGAGGGAACTGACGA
Organism: Candidatus Latescibacterota bacterium; assembly: GCA_029547385.1. Lineage (GTDB taxonomy): Bacteria > Latescibacterota > MWCZ01 > MWCZ01 > MWCZ01 > MWCZ01. Next base: position 4,693 of record JAKPPK010000320.1, on the reverse strand, counting down.
TCTCCACCATCCATGAATCGTAGGGCACTGGATGCCCGTCATCGTCAAGCGAATTCATGAGTTGGACGACGCCGATGATCTCGTCCTTATGGTTCCGCATCGGCACCGCGAGCATCGACACGGTCTTGAGGTTCATTTTCCGGTCGAATTCGCGCATCGTGGAAAGGCTGTACGGGGTATCGTCACCGACCGCATTAAGATCGGGGATGTTGATGAGATTCCCGGTCAAGGCGACATAGCCCGCAATACTGCGGGTGTCGATGGGAATGAGGGAGGATTTGAACGGTACCACCCCAAAGCGTTTTTCGAGCGTGTCGTTCTGGGCGACCTCGAAGGAAAGCTTGTCGTCCTTCTTGATATATATGCTGCCGCCGTCCGAACGGGTGAATGACCGGAGTTCGCTCACGATCGTCTCAAGGAGCCTTCCGAGCGAATGTTCCGAGGAAAGAGCGACGCCGATACTATTAAGCCTTTTTACCAGCGACCGGAGATCTGACGAATCGTCCATACAGGAACCCCTCACTGAGTTTCGAACCGCACATCCGTCAGAATCCTACCGCCTGACCGTCCTTTCGGCGTTCAGAGGCCGCGCAGTAGCCGTCTTCGAGACGGTAAATTATCTGCGCGCCGCCGTACATCGGCTCGTCGATGGTGGTGAGCACATGGCCGCGCGCAGCGAGTTCGTTCATCACATCCGGTTTGGTCCCGCCCTCCAGGGCGATTTCGAGTCCCTTCATAACCTGCCAGCGCGGTGCATCCGATGCGGCCTGGGGATTCTGGTGGTAATCGAAAATGCGGATCATCATCTGGGCATGCCCCTGCGGCTGCATCGCCCCTCCCATGACTCCGAAGCTCATTACAGGTTTCCCGTCCTTTGTCACGAATGCCGGTATGATGGTGTGATATGGACGCTTTCCCCCGCCTACCCTGTTCGGGTGTCCCTCTTCCAGTGTGAAACCGAGCCCACGGTTCTGGAGCGCGATCCCCGTCTCCGGCACGACGATCCCCGAACCAAAGCTCCAGAAATTCGACTGGATGTACGACACCATCATCCCGTCCGCGTCGGCGGCGGTGAGGTAGACGGTGCCCCCTTTCGGTGGCGTCCCCCACGACGGGTCCTTCGCTCGCTTCGGATCGATGAGTGAGGCGCGGGACTTCAAATAATCCTGATCAAGCATATCGGAAGCCCTGACGGTCATGAATTCCGGATCGGCCACATACCTCCGCGCATCCGCGAACGCGAGCTTCATCGCCTCGATCTGAAGATGAAGGCTGTCGGCGGAGTCGACCGGACGCTCGGCCATATTGAAGTTTTTAAGGATGCCGAGCATGATGAGCGCCGCGATCCCCTGTCCGTTCGGGGGTATCTCATGGATGGTGCAGCCGCGGTATTCCATGCCGATGGGATCGACCCAGACCGGTGCATGGCCGGTGAAATCGTCCATCGAAAAAAAGCCCCCGGTTTTCTTCGAATGTGCCACTATCCTTTCCGCGATGTCGCCACGATAGTACGCTTCGCCTTGCGTCTCCATGATTCGCGTGAGCGTACGGGCGTGATGGGGCAGCACGACTTTTTCTCCGATCCGTGGAGGACGGCCGTTGAAGAGGAATGTGGCGTTCCAGTCGGGATAATCCTTGTAGGTGTCCCTGAGCGAGTTCCAGCTTTTCCCTATTATGGGAGCAAGCAGGTATCCGTTTTCGGCATATTCGATGGCACGAAGGAAGAGTTGGCAGAACGGCAGTTTTCCGAATTTCGTATGAAGCGCGACCCATGCAGACACCGCGCCCGGCACGGTGGTGGGGCCCCATCCCATCGAGGGCATGGAGGATAGCCCCGCGAATGCCTTCGGTGAAAGTGCTTTCGGTGATTTTCCCGATGCATTGAGCCCATGAAGCTTCTTCCCGTCCCATACGATCCCGAATGCATCACTGCCGAGCCCGTTGTTGTTCGGCTCCACAACCGCGAGCGTGATGGCGGTGGCAACCGCCGCATCGACCGCATTACCCCCCATCGCGAGCATGGAAAGCCCCGCCTGCGCGGCGAGTGGCTGCGACGCGGCAACCACGTTCCGGGCGAGCACGGGCATCCGCTTCGACGGGTAGGGACATTCCCACGTGAAATCAGGCATCTGCATACCCCGTGTAGCAGGTGAAATAATACGATGTGTATCCTTCAGACAATAAAGTTGTTTCAGTCGTCCATGCCGATGGAGAACATCCCTTCGATATCGTGCTTCGAATACGCCTTGAACGCGATAAGCGTTTCCGACGACCGTATCCCCTCGGTGCGCAGAAGCTGCCCGGTCACGAGGTCCGCGAGACGTTCGTTCGTTTTCACCCGTATGATCGCCACCAGATCGAACCGCCCGCCGACTGAGAACACCTCGGTCACACCCGGCGTCGCGGCGACCGATTCCGCGACGGAGTTTATCTTGTCGCGTTCGACGGTAAGGAGAATGATTGCATTGACCATATGGTTTTCCTTTGCGTGATTTCAAAACTGGCGCGTTGGACTGGCATGGAGGCCCCGTATCAGCGCCGGTATGATCGGATTGTTAATGTAAGGTGTAACGATGAAAATGCAAAGTAAAAACGGGAAGGTGACGTTACCGAAAAAAGAAGATTGACAAAGGGGGTCATAAACTGCGAAGGAATCGCTTCACAGAGCTCGTTTATGGCGGAGAGGGAGGGATTTGAACCCTCGACTGGGGTTGCCAGTACACGATTTCCAGTCGTGCTCCTTCGACCGCTCGGACACCTCTCCGCATAAAACGGGCAGTGATGCGGGTAATCTTGCGGGATACCGTGATACAGCCCGCCTTGTGCGTGATTCTATTTACTGGCGGAGAGGCAGGGATTCGAACCCTGGGATGACAAGTCATCAACGGTTTTCGAGACCGCCCCATTCAACCGCTCTGGCACCTCTCCGTCTTGCAGGGCTGAATTATAGCAGAGACCTGCCTAAATATCCATAGATTGACCCGGACCGGGATAATGGATGGGTCCAATGTCCTCATCCATTAACTTTTCACGCAGTGCCTGGGCTGGTTTTGATTCTCCGTGAACCAGGATGACCTTTTGAAGTTGTGACCTGGTTTCCCGGGCGTATTTGACCAACATTTTTTGTCCGGCATGGGCGGATAATCCACCAATGGTGGCAACCTCCGCCCGGCGTTGGAATCGTTCGCCAAAGATATTGACCTCAGTTTCACGATCTGCAAGCCGGCGTCCCAGGGTGTTTGGTGCCTGCCAGGAGACGATTAAAATCATGTTTTTGGGATTCTCAATGTTATTGCGCAAGTGATGGAGAATCCGTCCTGTTTCTGCCATACCGGAGGCTGAGATGATGATCATGGGATCGTGGCGGTCATTTAATGCCTTGGATTCATCTACGCTGCGAATGTAGGTCAGTTGGGGAAAATCCAGAGCAGGATGATGGTGTTCCCGGACAAACTGGCGGGTTTCAGCATCAAAATAATCAGTGAATTCCTGGAAGACCTGCGAGATGTTGACTGCCAGAGGGCTGTCTACGTACACTGGAATTTTGGGCATTTCCCGGTTGCTCATCATGGTGTTCAGACTGTACACAATTTCCTGGGTGCGCCCCACTGCAAAGGCGGGTATGATGACCTTGCCTCCCCGCTCGATGGTCTTGTTAACGACGGTTCGAAGCTCTTCGTAAGCAAGTTGGGGGTCGCGATGAGGTTTATCTCCATAAGTGCATTCCATCATCAGGTAATCTGCTGACTCAGGCAGTACGGGATCCTGGAGGAGGGGTAATTTTTCACGCCCGATGTCACCTGAAAACCACAGGCGGTAATGCCTGCCTTTTTCCTTTATGTCGAGGACAATGGCGGCAGATCCCAGGATGTGCCCGGCATCCAGTAAGCGGGCAGTAACGCCGGGGATGGGTTCAAATTCGGCTCCATAATCCATCGGTTGAAACAATGGCATCACGTCTTCGGCATCCTGGGATGTGTATAACGGTTCCACGGGGGTTTCACCGCGCCGCTCCCGCTTGCGATTGACAAAGCGCACATCCGATTCCTGGATGTGGGCGGAATCCAGCAGCATCAACCCCGAGAGACGGGCAGTGGCTTTGGTGGTGTAGATGAGGCCGGTGAATCCACGCTTCACCAGGTTCGGCAGATTGCCGCTATGGTCAATATGGGCATGCGAGAGGATCATCGCGTCGATATCCTTTGGGTCAAACGGAAAGTTGAGATTAATAGAGTAAGATTCATCGCGTTTGCCCTGAAACGTGCCGCAATCCAACAGGAGCTTGTGCCCCTGGTGTTCGATCAGATGCATCGAGCCGGTTACTGTGCGCGCCGCGCCGAGAACTGTCAGTTTCATTTTTCTGTCCTTTCCAATGCTTGGAAAATCGCTTCGCCGTAGCGTTCAAAACGGTGGGGGAAGTGCCGCATGGCTTGCTTCAGCTCAGCCCGATCTAAAAACTCCTGCCGTGCCAGGCATTCCAGCAGGTCGCGGGAGATAATCGCGTTGGAGGGAACGCCTTCCACCAACCCGGCTTGTTTGCGCCATATCGACAGCGCGTCGCGCCGTTGAATTTCTTTTTCGCTCAGATAATGATTTTTGCGCGGATTGATCTTTTTCGGGTTCGCCCGCCAGGCTTCAATGGTTTGCATCAGCGCCGCGCCATACCTCCGGACCTGACTTTCTGAAAGGGAGG
>JAKPPK010000290.1 GCA_029547385.1 Candidatus Latescibacterota bacterium | reverse complement strand
GAAAAACCCACGGAAACAGCCGAGCATCGCCTGCAAGTGGTCCACGGCGGGGCGCTGAACGTCGATGATGTAGTCAAGCGTAAAACGCGGCTCGCCGTCGATAGGATGATCGCAGTAGGTCGCTGCCGCCGTGAAGCTGTCAAGGTCTATGTACTCGGTCGGGATTCCCACTCCGTAGCGAGTGTTCGTCAGGAAGTCGTACACAATCCATGCTGGATTACGGGTAAACACCGTTCCCGAAGGCGTCCATACCTTGCGCCCCTCGACGATGGAGGAAATTACCGGGTTCCCAGATAGTCCGTCCTGTGCCTTGAGCGTCAGAGCGATGTACGCCGTGTTCGGATAGGCGTTCGCTCCGGGGTCGCGGCTGTCCGCTACCTGATCAGGTTCGCCAAGATGGAGATTGATCGAACTGTCGGCCAGCTCATGTACCACGTCGCCGTTCTCGTCGATGAGCACGAGGTCGTTGGCGTAAACGGATTTTATAGACTGAATCGGGCCTTCGGAGACGCCGACGAACATGTCCATCTTCTGCAGGCTGTCGTCGTAGAACGTCTGCATGAATACGTTCCCACCAACCCGGCAACGTCCGTACACGATCGGGACCGGGAGAAGCTGGCTCTTTGTATTCGATAACTGTCCGAAGGCGTAGTTCGGCGTGGAGCTGCCTAGGTCTATTTCCTGCGCGTCGAAAAGGCTCCCTATGGAAGCGCCGATCATCACTGCACCGAGCCATGTTGCAGCCAGCCCCCACCCTATGATAGTCGAAGAGAATACCGCTCCCAACAGCGCCCCTATTGCGGCTCCCGGCATGTCCCCACCTCCCTCGCCCGGTAGATTTTGTATATCCTTTTCATGCGAAATTTTACCTTCCGAGACGTTTTGCCCGGATAGATGTGCAACAACGCTTCATCAACAACTGTTCCGATGTGATGCCGTACCACTCCGTCCGCTCCGGGCAAGCGGTAAATCACGAGGTCGCCGTCATGCGGTACGTCCGCTTCGTTGGCGATGTCTTCCAGCCAGTCGAGTAAAACGCGCTCGTCTCCCGTTTCCGGGTCGTAGTCGAAGGGAAATGAATACTCCCTCCCGTACAGCTCCTTTTGCGCAAGAAGGGCAAGACCTACGCAGTCGATGCCGTCACGATCTCGCCCTTTCGTCTTCCACGGTATCCCGATCATTTCAGCGCCAGCGTCCTCGGGTCTTTCGCAGACGGCAAGTGCGGGAAGTCCTTCACCCAGTAGAGCCTGCGAGGAACCCGTGTGGCAAGGGAAAAATCTGCCTTGACCATGACCTCAATGGCTGACATCCCTATAATCGCTTTTTCGATGTGCCCTTGAAAGATCCACCGTGCCCCGTCCGGAGAACCGAGCGTGTCCGCGAACGTCTCCAAGAGATGAACGCGAGCGCCCCTGAGAACGTAGTCCTTTGCCAGCGATGTGAATGTCCCCGATACGTTGTCCAGCCGCACGTTGACGGTCCCGATCTCATTGTCAGTCGAGGCCGCTACTTGGTCATACGAGAGCGCGCACGCGGTGTAGAGCTGCGAGGCGTCGTTCTCGTTGAAAAACGTCACGTCCGATTGATTGCCAGTAAGGTAAAGACTGACCTTGACCGATGGATTGTTGACCGCCGGGATGTCCAGCGCCCGGACCAAAAGAATCGGGGAGACCTCCGCACTGGAAGCCTCCCCTATATAGTTCGCGCCTGCCCTGCTCATAAGATTTCCCTCATTGTTACCTCGCATTCGGCGTAGTGCGTGCCGTAGTAGTTCACCGTCAGACT
>JAKPPK010000269.1 GCA_029547385.1 Candidatus Latescibacterota bacterium | reverse complement strand
GCTGAGTACGCGGTAGTTGTCCGATTCGTCGTCGAAGTATCCTATGCTGCTGAACAGGGAAACCACCGCATCGCACGAGCCATCGCGGAGGGGGATGCGCGACATATCCGCGCGAAGCCACTGCGCGGTCGAACGCTTTTTCCGGGCGCGGGAAAGCAGGACGGGGGAGAGGTCCAGACCGACCACGTCGTACCCCGCGCGCGACATTGGAGCCGCATGCCGTCCGGCGCCGCACGCAAGGTCCAGCACCCGCGCGGGAGGCACCGGCAGAACCTGTTGCAGGAACGCGATTTCCCGCCCGGTATCCGGGTGGCGATCGAACCGGGCATAGTCGGGCCCGAAGAATTGCTCGTACCATGGTGCCGGCATGGCGTGGTCCTTTCGCGATTAACCGTTTGTTGTTCCGTCTCAACGGTACCACGGTCGTCGGCGCGGGGGGAAGACGTGGCGGGGCCGGTGCGGCAAGACGTTCCTGCCTGCCTGAGGGTGGGGCGGACATTCTTGCCTGCCTTGGTGGAGCACTGCTGTATGGGCGCCACGAGATTCTTCGCTTCGCTCAGAAAGACGATCGTTTCGGGGGCTGCGGGTACCATGCCGTCATTCTGAGCGACGTCCCCGCAACGGACGACAGCGAAGAATCTCCTGCATGCGCCGTCGGAGAGGCGCCATCACCTCGCTCCCGAAGCCGCTCTTGACATCGCATGGGCGCTTTTCCTATTTTTTGAACTGACTCAAGCCCTACACGCACGACTTCAGGGTTACGAACATGCGCACCAGTCTGATTCCATCTCTGGCCGCTGCTGCGGCATCGCATATACGGCGCACGTATGCCGTGTCGGCGCGGGATCAGATTGTCAACTCCCTCGTCACCATTCTCCTCCTTGTACTCGTACTGGGGCTACTCGTACCGGTAAGCCGGTAGCGAGGCCCCGTTCGCCGTCAGTTCTCCCCTGGAACACAGACGAATGGAGCCTCGGATCGGCGATCCGCGGGGAGGGATGTTGTGTTTTTGGCGCTCGCATGATGGGAAAAGTGTATAAGTCCAGTTTAACAGGCAGGATACGCACGATGAACCAATCAGGAGCACACGCCGGTCGCACGCCGCGCACAATCACGCACGCGCCGTTCGCCGGCGGAACGGTACGGGAGAACCATTGGCCCGGCACGACAATCAGGTGAATTCACTTCGTCAATTGACAGCAAAGGAGCCGAGAACAATGGCTGATTCCGGTACTGCGAAAGCCGCCAACAGAGCCTTCTGGCGGCGCGATATGGAAGGCAAAGAGTGCACCGGCGCGGAGATACTGGTCGAATGCATCATC
>JAKPPK010000264.1 GCA_029547385.1 Candidatus Latescibacterota bacterium | reverse complement strand
TTCCGCGGCCGCGAGATCAATGTGGTCCACCCCTACCCCGTGCCGGCCGATCACCTTCAGCCGCGGGGAGGCATCCATGACCTCCGCGTCAATGCGGTATGCCGTCGTGCGGACAATGAGCCCGTCCGCCTCCGGGATCAGACTCAGCAGCGTTTCGCGAGTTGCGTCGGGCGCATGGATGATGTCCAGCCCGGCGTTCCTGAGCGCCGTCAGGCCGGCTTCGTGAATCGGTTGGAGGATGAGAACGCGTTTGGGGCCTGACACCGGGCTATTCCTCGTTTTCCATTACTCGTTGCACGTTGTTCCTCACCTGGGGAACATCGATCCGAGCAGTTGCCCACACAATGCTCCAGTTGATGCTGAAATACGCGTGAACTGCGATGTTGCGGAACGCTGTCATTTCAGCCCACGGAACACCGGGATGTCGCGCACGAAGCTCGGGCGAGACTCTTGCAGCCGCTTCGCCGATGACAATGAGTTTCTGAAGAACGGCGCTTTGGAGCATTTTGTTCGTCAGAAACGCGTCACGGGATACCCCTTCGAGGAACGCACTGATGTCATCAGCAGCGGAGCAGATGTCCGCGAGGAACAACCGGTCACGCCGCATATAACACCCTGGTCGTCGCGAGAACCTCCTCGCGCAGAAGCGGCTTCAGATCCGTCTTGGGAACAAGGTCCACGGGGCGACCGATTACCGCGGAGAGCTCGGCGGCCATGCGCGAAAGCGTGAAGAAGGTTACCGTCGCATCCGGTCGGAACGTTACGAGCAGGTCCACGTCGCTTTCCGGTGAAAAATCATCACGTGCCGCAGACCCGAACAGGCAGAGTTCGGTTACGCCGTAGCGTGCGCAGATGTCTCGAATCTTGACGAGCGGCAGTTCAAGAGCCATGGTAGTACCTCTCTTCTGCACCCGCTCAAGCGTACCTGGATTTGGCGCTTGAGTTCACAGAAAGGTACGAAGAATCGGACGCGTCTACGGAGGCGCAAACCCGCGAAGGGGCGACAGAGGAGAGTGCGCGCGAACCGGTCTTCCGCAACTCCGCGAGACCGGCTTCGTGAATCGGTTGGAGGATGAGAACGCGTTTGGGGGATGACACCGGGCTATTCCTTGTTGTGAGTCAAAGCGCGTTCGCGTCCGCGAGGTACTTCTCAATTGCTGTTACTACCGCCGTTGCACCATTGAGACTCGAAAGCGCTGTGTCGCGATCGGCGGCTTCTCCCGCGCCGTAGTCGGCCACCTGCCTGTTCTGAAAAAGGGACTGGATGGTG
>JAKPPK010000296.1 GCA_029547385.1 Candidatus Latescibacterota bacterium | reverse complement strand
ACGTTTTTCACGATCTGGAACATGTGGAGCGCGTCCGTTACGTCACCGTAGTGAAGGAACAACCTCCTGTCGCTCTCGTGCGGATCTTGATAGAGATCGTCAATTCTTGCGGTGTTGAACTGCGAAGAGCGGCGCTTGATTCCGTGGACTTCGTAGCCCTTTTCCAGCAACAGCCGACTCAGGTATGCGCCGTCCTGTCCTGTAATCCCGGTTATGAGAGCTTTCTTCCGCATGTTACATTCCTGGCGCGTCGGGCGTTCGGTTATCCACGCACCGGCGCGCGACGCCTTGTCTGGAAACGACTGGCTCGGGTACGGCCACGGAACGAAAACAGGGGCCGCAGCCTGCACCCGGAACGTAAATCTGAAGGTGCGCCCGGAAAGGTTCCCGGCACACTCGCGATCGCAGTTGAACGAATAAGGCGGGCGGATGTCTCAGAACAGACGCACCATGTCACCCGTAACAAGGTCGGCCGCGTTGCCATCGTCGGTATCAAGGTGCATTTCAAGCACCTGCCCCTTGCCTACCCGGATGAGGACGTTGGAGAACACAACGCCCTTCTCCCCCTCGAACTCGGCGCGGACGATCTGCCGGTCGGTCAACCCCCATGCCGCGGCAACTTCCGGAGACATGTGCACGTGCCGTCCCGCTCTCATTGCGCCGTTGGGCAGTGTGATACTGCCGGCCGGGCCCACCAGTGTCACACCGGGGGTACCCTCCAGGTCGCCGCTGTCACGGATCGGAAGGGAGAGCCCGAGCAGGAAACCGTCGGTGCGGGAAAGCTCCACCTGCGTGTATGTCCGGGTTGGCCCGAGAATCCTCACGTTTTCTATCGCTCTCATCCTCGGCCCCAGCACCGTAACGGTTTCCCGCGCGGCGTAGAACCCGGGTTGCCTCAACTCGCGGTAGGGATGGAGCTTCGCGCCCCGGCCGTAGAGGATCTGCAGCACCTCCTCGGTGACGTGGCAGTGGCGTGCGGAAATGCCGACAGGGACCAGTTTGGGGGATTCCGGGTCGGCGGTGTTCTGAAGGGCGGCGAGAACTCGATTGGCGACGGTCCGGATGAGTTCCTCATCGGGGGTAAGGCACCCGGCGGGGCAAATCGAATCCTCCGCGTAACGGATGTCACCGGGCTGGATAGTGTCGCCTGTATTCGCCATCAGGGTTCCGCGGGTGAGGTAAATGGACGCGCGCGCAGCTTCCCGGATACGCCGTTCTTGCGGGCCGTCCACCACAATCCGAGCGTCGCGACGCTTCGATACACCCAGTGAGGCATCAGCGGTCTTGCCATCAACGCGATTGCCTCAGCAGGGATATCCCGGCCTTCGGCCAGCGCATCCGCTACCATTTCGAGCGCTTTCATGACTGGCCGCACGGTTCTGCCTGCGTCCGGAAGCGGCTTCCCACCGATCACGGGGCCGCTCCCAAGAGCCAGTCCGCCGGCCCACGACATATTGGATTCTACGGCGAACTGGCGGCAGATGGCAAGTGCGGGCTCGTTGTGGCGTGCCTCGGGAAAGCCGCTGTTGACCAGAGCAGCCACCCTCATCGGGCCGGCGTTCGACGATCGCCGGTGGGCACCGACAAGTTCCATGAAACGCACAACCGACCACGGCTGGCTATCCACGAACAGCGGAAACACAAGAAACAGGAAATCAGCCTCGTCCACGGCTGCAAAGAGCTCATTCCACCTCTCTTCGCCGCGTACGAGGGGCAATAGGTGTATCTGCTTCGAGGGTACGCCGCGCTTGCGGAGCTGCTCCGCAAGGTAATCAGCCAGAGACCGTGAGTTGCTTTCCGCGGGCTTCTGGCTCCCCACTGCAAAGAGAATCCTCGGCTTCCCCGTCACGATCCATACTCCTCGTTCGCGAGAGCCAGCACCTCTTCCGCGACGCGGGCAGCATCTTTCTCGGCTCTCACGAAAGAGACCCGGTACGCCCGCGGACGCATGTTGAGCGCGTTGCGCCGGACCAGTTCCCGGAAAACACTCTCCGCCTGTTCGTCCGGGGTGGTCTCCGTTCCGACGTAAAACATGGCCGGAATCCGGTCGTACCGTGTCGGATGGTGCGTTTCGCCGCCTACTCCCTCGAAATACGGGAGCGCGAAACAGATGCTCCGGTCAAGCACTTTCTTGAGTTCGGACGAGTAGCCCCCGAACGTGACGGGAGTAAGGAAGACCACCAGATCACAGGTCAGGAACGCGCGGGTTATCTCCTGAGCGTCATCCTTGATGAGGCACTGGCCGGGTTTCCGAATCCAGCAACCGAAGTCCTCCACGCAGGGGGCAACGTTCCTGTCGCGAAGGACGAACTCCTCTGTTGTCCACCCCGCGTGCTCGAGGCGGGAACGTACCTCATCTGAGATCGCCTGCCCGACGTCCCCTTCGCGCAGGCCGTTCAGAACCACAGCTCTCATGCTACCCCCGTGCACGCATCCTGCAAGACGATGTCCTCCTGTAAAGATACTCGCCGTGTAATGCGGGCGCCATCAGGATGGATTTCACAGCGCCGCCGGTTGCGCGCGATATTTTAGACGCACGGAACAACGCGTCTGACCGGACTCTGAACAACGGGCCGGCAGCGAAAAAGGAAAGGGTTGGGACAATGATGACTGCAGTGATCATAGATGATGAACAGCCCGCACGTGATGAACTCCGCTATCTCCTGAGGAAGCACGCCGATATCGAAGTGATCGGGGAGACCGCCAGCGGAACGGCGGCGGTGGAATTGATCGGCGAGAGAGCGCCCGATCTTGTCTTTCTGGACATACAGATGCCGGGAATGACAGGATTTCAGGTGGTGCAGGAACTGATGGACCGGGAAGAAGAACTCCCGGCAATCGTGTTTGTAACCGCATACGACGAGTACGCGGTGCGCGCGTTTGAAGTTTCAGCAGTGGATTACCTCCTGAAGCCGGTGGAAGAGGAGCGGCTCGCGCAGGCGCTGGAAAAAGTGCGCAGGCAGGCCGCGGCGACTGCGCTCTCACGGGGGGAAATCTCCCGGCTGGTCCGGCAGATGGAAGAGGGTGAACGAACCGCCACACTCCCGCACCGGATCTCCGTACGAAAAGGCGACCGGTACGTACTGGTGGACCCGAACGACGTGACGCACGCGTATGTCGTGGACGGTGTTGTATGTCTGTGCACATCGAAGTTGAACGGGATGACTACGCACAAAACGCTCGAAGAGCTGGAAAAGGACCTTGACGGGAGAATCTTCTGGCGCGTCCACCGGAGCTACATCGTCAACATCAATCATGTCGCGGAGATACTCCCTCTTCCGACGGGATCCTACCGCCTCCGCCTCGACGACGAGAAAAAAACCACTGTTCCTCTCAGCAGGGCGCAGGCGAAGCTGTTGAGGAAAGTGGTGAAGTGGTGAGAAGCGCGAAGCGGCGGCTACAGCTCAGCGATCACATCGTACGGGTAGACCGGAGGACGAAGGCCTTCCCGGATCGTGCGAGCAGTAACCACGAACGC
>JAKPPK010000216.1 GCA_029547385.1 Candidatus Latescibacterota bacterium | reverse complement strand
AGGTCCTTGAGCAGGGCAGGAACACCCATTCCATCCACTCGGATCACGTAATCAGCCCCCTGGCTTTCCCCGGGAAAGTTCCCATCGGCGAGTACGATGTGGTCGCCGTGGCCCATGCGGGCGAGAACCTCCAACAATTCGGGGGAGATGCTCATCGGAATACCCTTGAGCGCAGACATGGTAACCATCCTTTCGTTTCTGGAAGTGGCCACACAACCGACGGGTTGATCAGGATATGCATTCCCTTTTGTCAGGTCGAATACTAATGATATGCGCAGACAGGGGTCGAATTCAAGCGTTTCGGCTAGGGTTTCTCCGGTGTCTCCGCTTACATTTTCTGATGCGAAACACACCGACGTGTCCGCATCGCCTGACATTCTGACTTCCGCGGAGATCGTGCTCCATGACAGGCTTGATCGTTCTGTTCGCGCTCTGGGTTGTGCTGTTGACAGGGGTGTGGGTTCACCCCAGACTCAGCCGGAAAGCGAAAATCGTCGCGCTTGTGCCAATTGTTGCGTACGGCATCATCAGTGGAGTGAGTGTCGCGCGTTCGTACGCCGCCGGCCGCCCGCAGTTCTCCCGCGTGACTCAGAAATGGGCGCTTGCCGAGGAGCACCTCGCGTCTGTGCTGGGCATCGTGCCCGACTCGGCACTTGCCAAGCCGCTCGTCCAATCGGCCAAGAAGCTTCATGCAGACCTGAAACGCACCATGCGTTTCGGCGTGTGGAGCTGGGGAGTACGATACAGGTTCGGGATAATCCCTCAGGTCAATGGCGATGTGGTGGCCGCAAATCTGGAGAGGCTGCTCGATGTGCCGGCTCAGCTCGTGTATGCGGAAGCGGCCAATGTTCGGAATTCGCGGGACTTCACTCAATGCTACGACTACCGACTTCTCGTAACTCGCGATTTCCCGATGAATTACAGCCGAAGCGCGGGCGTCGTTTCGATGATACTTGAAGCGTACAAGAGTGGGGCAACCACTGCCATCGGCCTGTGCGACACCGTGAACCTCGCGAGGGACGATGCGCGCGACCCGCGAAGTCCCACCTACCGACTTTCGGCCGTCGCCGTAAAACTTGTGGGGATGCAGAACAAACTGGACGAGCTTCTGGCCGTAGCGTGTGGAGCCTTCGACGAGGAAATTGCTCTTTCTGTTCGCAATGTTCGACCGCCGGACATTTCCCAAAGCCCGGAGTGGAAACCCCTCAGCCCCTTGTTCATGGACTTCACGCCGCTGGTGCCGAATCTGACGGGCATCAGCACGATCGAGGTGCGATGGGTGGGAGACCCGCCGAAACCGGTGGTAGGAACGACGGAACCGATGTACAGACTGGATTGCGAAACCCAGGGGACGTGGCCCGCAGGACAGGATATCTGGCGCGATTCGACGGGCAGTTCGGGACCGACGTATTTCGTTGACGCATCTGCAAGCCGGGTTTTTGCGAAAGGCGTACGCCTGCTTAAGTGGGATCGCCAGCCGGACATCAGATCTCTGAACATCATGGCAAATGCGGAGGACCGGCGGTACGCGGGTATTCCCACCGTTGACGTCACTGAGGACCTTTTTCTTCCGCCACCCGACAGGTCAAAACGGAGATGAGTACGGGAAGGCATACGTGTGTAATCCGAAGCCGGCTGAAAGAGGTCTCGTTCGACCACATCTACTTCGGGACGTTGTTCACCTGGTTTGAGGTGGCACGTACCGAAATGGGACGCGCCGCAGGGCTGCCCTACGTGGAGCTCGAAAAAAACCGGATAGGCTCGTTCGTCACTGCTGCCGGCGCGCAGTATCACAGACCGATTCCTGCAGGCGCGACGGTCGCGGTTGAGGCGCGAATGGCGGAAATGGGGCGGGCGAGGTGCTCCTTCGCGTACGCGGTGTTCACAGGAAACGATGAGTCCCCGGCCGTGACGGGTTATACCGACCACATCGCGGCGGATTTCTCGGGCAGGCCGACGCGTCTGCCCGCGTGTTTCGCGGAGGCGTTTGCACCGACTGGCGAGTCGATACCTCGTCCCTCGCTCGAGGAACCCGCCCGGGTACACTGGAACACTGGTCTCCGGGTACGTTACGAGGAGACTGATGCGTTCGGAGTGGTGTACAACGGGAATTACTTCGCCTGGATGGAAGCGGCGTGGAGCGAGCACCTCGCGGAAAACGGCATGGATGTCGTCGAAGCCTTCCGACAGGGGCGGACGTACCCGGTCGTAGAAGCCTCGTGCAGGTTTCTTTCCCCGTTGCGGTATGACGATCCTGTGTCAATCGAGGTAGAAAGCCGGTTGGAAGGCCGGACCCGCGTGGCACTGCGGTACCGATTTGTCGCAGCGTCTACAGGAGTTACCGCGGGTATCGGTCAGATGGTACACGCCGTCGTGAACAAAGGGCGTGTGGTTCCTGTGCCCCGTGAGCTGGCTCGCGCACTGGGAATAACAGACTCCTGATTCCGGTGGAAACGAACGGTGTGTTCGTGGTTCAGTCGTCGCCGGACTCCATAGGCTCGCGGGATTCCCACTCCGCTCGGGGAACCGAAACAATGACCATTGTCTGCGGCAAGACGAGGTAGTGTTCCTGATCGAACACCACGATGCA
>JAKPPK010000211.1 GCA_029547385.1 Candidatus Latescibacterota bacterium | reverse complement strand
TTGCCGTATGGGTGCTGAACCAGACAAGCCGGATCCAGAAGAGTCGGGCGAGCAGGCGCCGCCGTGGTGGCAAGCGATACGGAACCTTCGTGAGCTGCTAAGGTCAACACCGCGTGGAAAGAATGATCCAGCGCGCGGCGTGATCCTGGACGTGTATCTCGAGATCGCGGATAGTGCAAATGCAGACGGTCAATGTTGGCCTGGCATAAAGACCCTTGCCGAGAAATGCAGAGTAAGCGAGCGGAGTGTTCTAGCGTCCATAGCATTGCTCTCCAAGCACGGTGTTCTCACGATGCAAAAGCGAAGCACGGGGACCGGCGGCGGCAAGGGTTCAAAACCTGCTTTGATCACTCTCTCCAGGCCCTACCAACCAAATAGAACCAAATTGTCAATTTTGCATGATGGTGTGGAAACCAAATTGTCAAATCTGCATGATGGTCAGGACCAACATGCAGATTTCCGTACGACCAACATGCAGAATTCCGTATGTCCCCCTGCACCCCCCAATAAGGTTGAACATGTACCAAGAACAAAAACACTCTCGCCGGACGGCTCGCTTGGTGTGAGTGTTGAAACGGCTCGAAAAGGAAGCGCTCGCAAACCGTCCAAGGAAACCAACCCGCTCGAGTACCCGCCCTTCGCACTCTTCTGGACCAATTACCCAGCCTGCAAACACAAAGACGCACCCGGAAGGATGTATCCGGCGTTTCAGGTATTCCGGAAGGCGGAAAAGCAGCCCGGGTTTAACGTGGACAACCTTTTGACCGCACTACGCGAAGCCGCGAAGCAGTGTAACGATCTGGACTTCTTTCCTGCACCTAAGGCGTGGCTCGAGTCCAGGCCGTGGCTAGATGTGAGCACACCGAAACCGCCGGATCCTGAAGCCGCGAAACGCGAAGAGCGACTGCGAAGGGCAAGGGAAAAGCTTGACAGGGAGACCATACCCGAATGACTGACGATACACGTGGACAATTGGGCCCGTACAGTGTAGAAGCCGAAAAGCAGGTTCTCGGTGCGATGATGATGAACCGGCGCGCCGTGGACGACGCCGCGATCGTGTTGGCGGAAGGATCTGCGTTCCATTTCGAGAACTTCCGCACGCTGTACCGTTACATGCTCCGCACATCTGACGCCGGAAAGCCGGTAACACTGGTCCAGCTCACACAAGATGTGGCGCGGATCGGCTTACGCCTGGACGATGAGAACGCCCGCGCGTTGCTTGCCGACGTTGGCGCTTCCGTTGGCACGTCTGTCAATGTGAAACACGACGCACACCGTGTGCTGGACCTGTTCCGGCGGCGGCAATGGAAAGACGTCGCACACCGGATCCTGCAGAAAGCGGACAACCTGGAAACCGATGTGCGTGAGATTGACGCGATCGCAGAGCGGGCGGCGCTGGACAACACGCTGGACGATGAATGCGAAGTGTTCACCTTCGCGGAGTGTGTGGACCAGGCGCTGCAAACAATCCGAGAACGTGCACAGAGCGGGCGGAAGTACGCGGGCATTTCATCGGGATACGATGAGCTGGACCAGATAACCGGCGGGTTCCGCCCTGGTGAATTCATAGTGATCGCGGCGCGGCCTTCCGTTGGAAAGACGGCGCTTGCGCTCAACATCATGCAGCATGTGAGCGCGCAAAACATCCCGGCGGCGTTCTTCTCGCTCGAAATGGCGCGGGAACCGGTAGCAATCCGCCTGATAAGCAGCGTGTCCCAAGTAGAAGAGCAGCGGATCAACACCGGCGAAGCGCTCCGAAATGAGCAGGACGCGGCGGCGATCGAACGCGCGGGTGCCTTCCTTGCCAAGCTTCCCGGGTACGTTGGCGATCCACGCAAGGCGATGACGTGCACACAGATCCGCGCGAAGGCGCGCCGCCTGGTGAACTCGCCCGATACCAAGGTGCGGGCTCTGTTCGTGGACTACCTGCACCTGATAGAACCGAACGAACGGGCAGAAAGCCGCGTCCAGGAATTGGAGCGAATATCCAAGAGCCTGAAGGCGCTCGCCCGCGAATTGAACGTGCCCGTCATCGTGCTTTCGCAGCTGAACCGCGAAACGGAACAGACCAAGCAGAAGCCCAAACTGCACAACCTGAAGGGCTCCGGTGCGATAGAGCAGGACGCGGACGTGGTCATCATGATGGACCGCGAAGACGACAAAGAGAACAGCGAAGACGGTTACATGACCCTTCGCGTGGAAAAGAACCGGAACGGGCGAACGGGCAAGACGTCGCTTTCATGGTTCCCGAGCCGGCAACGTTTCGCGTCGGCAATGGATCACGACGATGAGTAGGCAGACAAACGGGACACAAAAAGACGGAGGAACAGATGGTGACGCATAATCGCTTTTTGGCTTTCGGCACACTTCTGGTCCTGTTCTATTTTTCGACCACCTATGCCCAGATGAGAGTCGAAATAAACGTGACTTGGGACGAACGCAGCGGAAACGGAGCCATCGTCAAGAGCACTTTGGCCAGGGAGTTGCGAGCGCTTGGAGATATTCTTGTTGTGGAATCAGATCCAAGCTATAGGGTTAAAATCGTGGGACTTGATACCCACAACGTCAGTGGAAGGCCCACGGGATATGCTATGTCCTACGTTGCCACTTCTTGCTTTCCTACCAACCTGCTGACGCTCTGTGTACCGGACACCTCATGGCGGTCGTTGATGGCCGGGATGCTTTATGACTTTGGAAAGATTATCCAATTCCAAGTCCTCACTGGTTCTGAAAGCGACCTACAGTTGGTGTGCACGCAGTTGGTAGCGGAGCTTGATGTAGAAGTTTTCCAGCCCTCCAGGGGAGCCGAGCGGCGTTTATTGGAAGCGTTGGAAAAGGCTCGCTCGACGCCGACGAATACGGGGCGAAACTCGAGGTAATGCAGTTCTAACTCAGAGGGGGCACGCTGTTGGCTAGGCATGTGATACCAGTGAAGCGAACAGCGTGCTTGGCGTGATTGGTCTCATTGCTGCGTTGATCATGAAGGGCTCACATGACTACACGAAATGGACAACACCGTGGCAAAAAAGGCGTGCCCAGCCCGCGCGAAACACCGAAAAGCCGCTTCCTTCGCGCCTTATCGGAAGGGTTGCACGTATGTGACGCGGTCCGCCGGGCGGGTGTGAGCCGATCCACGGCGTATAACTGGAGACGCGACGATCCTGCATTCGCGGAAGCCTGGAACGACGCGCTCGAAACGATGCTGGACAACGTGGAGAACGCGATCTACACCGCGGCAATGCAGGGCAATGTGACCGCTCAGATATTCATCCTGAAGACGAAGGGCAAGGATCGCGGGTGGACTGAACGCACCGATATCAACGTCAACCAGCCGGTGAACGATGACTGGGCCGCGGCGGAAGCTCAAAGGAAGCGCACCGAGTCGTTCAACTGGGACGCGTTCCACAAAGAGCTTGATTACCAAAAAGGCCGGGCAATCGAGCAAATGGGAGTAACGCCGGGCATGGTGAACGCGTCGGCTTGCATTGCTCTCGCGGAAAACGGCGTGCACCCGCCGCTCGAAATGATCTGCGCAGACGAAGAAACCGAGAAGCTTGTGAATGAACGGTTTGAAGAATGGTTGCCCAAGTTGCCAGCGGAGAAAGAGCCACCCAAAGCCCAACCGGTAACTCGAAGGGCGGCGGTTTCGTTTCTCGCATGAACAGAGCTGACGATCTGCGAAGGGCAGGCGGACACGGAGACAGGGGGATATCAAAATGGGCTACGATTTCTGGTTTGGCTGGGGTGCCGGTATGGTAAGTGCGGGCGCCATTCTTTATGCGTTTTTTGACGCCACCGTCAATAACCCCAAAATGAGCCGTGCTGCGGGAACATTAAGCGTGCTTGGTGTGCTTGGTGTCATTATCTCGTTGATCATGAAGGGCTGTGGGTAGCTTCAGGCGAGCGGGCGGGTACCGCCGGGCGGCGCTTCCGTTCGTGTTGATCGCGGCGGTATGGCGTCTGCTTGTGTGGTGTGTTCGCGCGGTCCGTGGCAAGTGATCTATGCCGCGGCGGCGGTGTCCCGATGCGCGCCGGGCCCGCCGCTTAGCGGTTCATGTGTCTCTAACCAGTCCGCTTTCGCGTCGTGCATCAGCTCGCGGAGATCCGCGGTAACATTCTCGGACCCGTTCCAGAACTTGTAACCGTCCCTGTCGTACGACACATCGGTTATGATGATGACCACGTTTGCTCCCTTCGCTACGCGGCGGCGTGAACCGCCCGCACATGAGATACCAGCCCGATAGCCCGAGCCCGTCCTACGCGTTCCCTTGCGTCGGTTTTACGTGCCGCTTGACGAAAGTGTTGACACCGCCGCGCGTAAAAGGCTTGCCGCTCAATTGCCGAATGTTCTCCGCACTCAAAGCCTTCGCGATCGCTTCCGGGCTAGGGTTCACCTGGTAGAGCTCTCTCACGCGGTCAATTATCCGGCGGCCTTCGTCTGAAAGCTCGTACCGCGTGTTTCCCTTGCCCGCCTGCTTAGGTGCGGGCGTTGGCTTTGACACCGGCGCCGCGGGTGCACTGTCATCTTTCACGGCGGCGGGTTGCGCTTCCTTCCGTAGTCCAGCGTGTAACGCGTTGATCGCGGCGATCACGACGCCCGTCTGTGTCTTGTGGCGGCGTTTGAGCTCTTCCGCCTTGTGGTACACGTCTTCAGGCACCCGCACGTTGATCGTCCCGTATAACGGCATTTCGAGCTCCCAGGTTGCACGTGCGTTCTTACTTGCCTGCTCGAATGCAGGCGCGTCCGTATGCAGGATAGCATACCCGCCCGCACGTTTGCAAGTCCGTCCGTTCGTATACCTGCATGCGTGCACGTAATGCCACAAATGCCCACGGGTGCGCTGTGTCACGGAATTGGAGAGCCGATAACGCTTATTATGATAAGCTGACAGGGCTCGCGGCGGGCGGTCCAGCGAAGTCAGAGAGCTGAACGAATGCGGGTG
>JAKPPK010000201.1 GCA_029547385.1 Candidatus Latescibacterota bacterium | reverse complement strand
TCGCCCATGGCCCGCGCGGTGTTCTCAAACAGCGCCTTCTTCTGCGCCGCTGTCATGATGCGGAACAGCATCCCCGGCTGGGTGTAGTAGTCGCTGTCATCCTCGCGGAAGTTCCAGTGATCCGCTGCTCCGGTGATCTTGAGCGGCGGCTCGGCGAATTCCGGTTGCTCCTGCCACTCGCCGTAGCTGTTCGGTTCGTACCCCAGAGTGGCTCCGGCGTTGCCGTCCACACGCATCTGCCCGTCGCGGTGGTAGCTGTTCACCGGGCAGCGCGGTGCATTCACAGGGATCAGGTTGTGGTTCACGCCCAGCCGGTAGCGCTGCGCGTCGCCGTAGGAGAAAAGGCGACCCTGCAGCATCTTGTCCGGTGAGAATCCGATTCCCGGCACGACGTTCGCCGGATTGAACGCGGCCTGCTCGACATCCGCGAAGTAGTTCTCCGGGTTCCTGTTAAGTTCCATGATACCTACTTCGATGAGCGGGTAATCCTTGTGATACCACACCTTCGTGAGGTCGAACGGGTTGTACGGCATTTTCGCCGCCTGCTCTTCCGTCATGATCTGCACGAACAGCTTCCACTTCGGGAAATCGCCCTTTTCGATGGCGTCAAACAGGTCGCGCTGGTGGCTTTCCCGGTCTTTGGCGATGATGGCCTCGGCCTCCGCGTCGGTCAGGTTTTTGATTCCCTGCTGGCACACAAAGTGGAATTTCACCCAGTAGCGCCTGTTTTTCGCATTGATGAAGCTGAACGTGTGGCTGCCGAACCCGTGCATGTGGCGGTACGACGCCGGGATACCGCGGTCGCTCATGGTGATCGTGACCTGATGGAGCGCTTCCGGCAGCGAACTCCAGAAATCCCAGTTGTTTTTCGCGCTGCGCAGGTTCGTTTTCGGGTCGCGCTTCACTGCATGGTTGAGGTCCGGGAACTTGAGCGGGTCGCGCAGGAAGAACACCGGCGTGTTGTTCCCGACAAGATCCCAGTTGCCTTCCTCGGTGTAGAACTTGACGGCGAAACCGCGGAT
>JAKPPK010000197.1 GCA_029547385.1 Candidatus Latescibacterota bacterium | reverse complement strand
TCAGGGGCGCCCTCAGCCCGCGTAGCGGAGTTGCGTTTCGTCGGCGAGATTGCGGGATGGGCGGACCAAACGGTCTCGTTGCTCCCCGGCGGACAGGGTCGGGACCAGGCGGCCGACGCGATTCGGGAAGCCTTCGCACCGGGTGCCACCCTTGTGGATGCGTTTGCGCGCCTCATGGTTACGTGGCTGGGTCGCTACGGGCTCATTTTCGCCAATCCCGCCGATAGACGATTCAAAGGCCTTCTCCAGCCACTTTTTTCGCGGTGCAGTTCGGATCCAGTGGGATTTCGGGAGGCATTCGTCGAGCAAAGCTCACGCGTCCGGACAGAGGGGTACGTTCCGCAGATTGTCACCTCGCCTGAGGCAACGCTCTTCTTCTGGGATGACGAAACCGGCAACCGCCGGCGTGTGGATTTCACGCCGACGCAGGGATTCTTCTGGCGGGAAGGTGCCACAGTGCACACCATCCCCGAATTCGAGAAGATTGCGTCCGTGTCGCCGGAACGTGTCAGTCCGAACGCAGCATTCCGCCCTGTTTCAGGCGATTCGGTGTTTCCGACGCTGGTGCACGTGATGGGGCCCGGCGAAATTGCGTACATGGCCCAGGTGCGCGCTCTTTACGACATGTCTGGCGTTCCAATGCCGCTGATAGCCGCGCGGGCAGGTTTTACGGTGGTGCCGCAGGAAATCGGAAGCTGGCTGCAGAGCCGCTCCCTTGCAATCGAAGAGGCGTTGCAACCGCTGGATGTGTGGCGTCACACGCTGGCTGAGCGTGAGAAGCGCAGCAGCCTCGGCGGCCGCATTGCCGAAACCCGGCGGGCGCTTGACGAGACATACGAGAAGCTCGAACATGAGGTGCGGAACGCACTTCCGGGGATCGATACAGCCGTTCTCTCGGCCCGTATCAAGACGCAGGGGCTGATGAACAAACTCGAAGCGAAACTGGATCAGGGATTTCGCCGGCGCGTGCGGGAAACCATGCCGGAGCTGGAACGCATAAGCAGTTTTGTGTTCCCGGGCGGGGTTCCGCAGGAACGTGTATATTCTGCTGCACCGTTTGTTGCTCGGTACGGGGAGGCGTTCTTCGCGGACCTGCTGTCGCAGATTCGCCCGTTTGACCCGGTTCACACCTGTATGTGGGGCGAATCATTCGGTCTGGACGACCTTCCTGTCTCGTAAGGGGTTCGTGCCAGAGGGAGGGATATGCCATGATCGGCGCAACCATTGTGCTTACCGCGGTTTACTGGCTCTCCGACCTTGCCGTCGCGATGTGGATGGGCGGCCTTCTGACGGTGAGCCTGCTCCTGGGTCTTCCGCTCGATGTCTCCCCCGCCGGAGACCCCATGCTCCTCGCCAACGGCGCCTCAACCGCGGTCGAAATGATTCTTCGGCCCCGTCCCTACATCTTCGGTGCCGCGCTCATCCTCCTTGCCAGTGTTGTTATCGGTGTCATCCTTGAACGCCGTGCGAGGAGAAGCTTCGCGTGGTGGGTGATCTG
The DNA here is from genome assembly GCA_029547385.1 of Candidatus Latescibacterota bacterium. Taxonomy (GTDB): domain Bacteria; phylum Latescibacterota; class MWCZ01; order MWCZ01; family MWCZ01; genus MWCZ01. The sequence goes on along the minus strand of JAKPPK010000197.1, from coordinate 10,735 downwards.
GTTGCTCAGATCGCTTTCAGGGCTGTTCATGTTCATTGTCGCGATCTACTCATTCGGGAATCTCGATCCCTACATCACGAAGATGCAGAACAACGTGGACACCCTCAAAAAATCGCTGGCCGTTCAGGCTTCCGCGGAAAGCGCCGTGCAGGATGGAAGCCAGGAACTCTCCCGCGTCATGGAGAATCCCTACGATGCCGCCACCGTGGAAACGCTGAAAGCCGATTTCACCGCCCTTCAGAATCGCTACCGGCACTGGATGTGGATACAGTTGCTCCTCGGTAGCGCGGTCCTGTTCGCGGGAGCGCTCAAGCAGGCGGCGTGGCGGCGTTCGTGGGGTAAGGAAAAGGAGCAAGCCGCTGAAGGCCCTGAGAAGGAATCTCCCGCGACCCCACAGTCTCCGGAGAAAGACGGGAGGAATCCGGAAGGGGAGACGCCGCAACCGCGATGAGGTTCTTTCCGCGCACGCGAAAACGGGTTGACGAAGCAACCCCGGAATGGTCCGTTCTGTGGGCGGTGAACGTTGCTCGCGTCGAGTCGGTTTTCTATACGGTCGAAGCGATCACGGCGAACAATGTGTGCCCGGTGCGTTTGTTCGCCCCCGGAAGCCGCACGGAACTCGTCCGTCTGCCTGCACTTTCTTCCGGTGCGTGCCTCCACCCGTTCTCCCGCATCCGGCTGGTCGAGGCTTCCGCGACCGGATTCTGCTTCCAGGCTTTCTGCTCTTCGCAATCCGCCGCTCTTGCGATCAGAGGCACACGCGGTTCAGGCGTGGTGACTCTGGCTCTGGAAAGCCGATCCGGCGAACGCCCGTCCGCAGTGGTGGACGGCGACATTGCTCCCCGCGTGACACTGATGTCGCGGCACGGGATCTGTGAGATTCGCAACAGGATTCTGGTGATGGAGGCGGCGTCGGAACCGCTTGGGGAAGAACCACGCGGCTCTGTGTGGGCATGCGCGGACCTTGTGCTTGGCGGGAGCAGCGTATGAACACGGTCCCCGCCGGTTTCCCCGCGCCGAAAATCGGCAACCAGACTGCCGTTCTGACCCATCGCACGATCCGGGACCACGTGTATCACCTCTACCGGGTGCCCGACCTCGACAGGCTGGTGGATGAAATAGATCCGGACACATGGAAACAGGATGAGAAAATGCCCTACTGGGCGGAGCTGTGGCCAAGTGGCGTTGCGCTGGCCGAACTCCTCGCCTCGGATGCGGCCGCACTCCGCCATGCACGGGTGCTGGAACTTGGCTGCGGACTTGGCCTGCCAAGCATCGTCGCCGCACATCTGGGTGCTCAGGTGACCGCCACGGATTACTACCCCGAGGCGCTGGACCTGCTCCACGTAAACGCGGCGCTGAACGGCGTATCTCTGCGCACGCGGGAGGTGGACTGGCGCACTCCGCCAGATCTCGGTCGGTTCGATGTCGTGATTGCGGCGGATGTGTTGTACGAACGCTGGCAAACTCCTGCCATGGTGGACATGCTGGCGAGAACCGTACTCCCCAATGGCACCGCGATTATCGTTGACCCCGAACGGGTGACCGCACGGGATTTTGCAGGTGCCGCCACGTTCCGGGGCTTCCGCGTCGAAACCTCCCATCGCCGGGCGGAAAACGAAGCTATTCCCCTTATTATTTACCGACTTACGTGGAGAACCTTCCCCGAACACAGCAAGCAGTGAAAGGTTCCGGTACATGCTGGTGGCAGCCGGTGCGGCTGCAGGCACGTCTGCCTCGTCGCAAGAAGCCCGGTTTGTTCCTTCCTGTTGTAACATTTCTCGCACATCTTTCTCTAATCCAGTAACAGCAGACATACCACCCGCGCACAACGGGATGCCGGCCGGTGCACAGCGATCAAGAACTCGTCGAGGCATGTTGCCGGGGAGACCGTGCGGCGGCCGAGGCCCTTGTGCGGCGCTATCAGTCGGCAGTATGCACGCTCGCCGTACGGATGCTGGGCGACACGCAGGAAGCCGAGGATGCGGCACAGACCGTCTTCCTGAATGCGCTGCGATCCCTGCACCTGTTCCGGGGTGGAAGTTCTCTGAAGACGTGGTTGTACCGCATCACAGTGAACGAATGCACGGCCCGGGCAAAGCTGAGGAAGCGTTTTCCTCGGCCGGCTTCAGATGATGACCCGGTCGCGTCGTTGCCAGACCAGAACAGGTTGGCGTCGGACTTGGCGAACGACGAGGAGCAGGAGACCCGCAACGCAGTGGCGGCGTTACCCGAATCATACCGGCTGCCGATCATGTTGCGGTATTTTGAAGACCTTTCTTACGAAGAGACTGCACAGGCACTTGCCGTATCGGTGGAAACCGTGAAAATCAGGTTGTTTCGAGCGAAAGCCATGTTGAAAACCTTGCTGGCCGAACGGGAGGATTTGCGTTCATGATGTCCTGCCACGAGGTACAATCGCTTCTGGACGACTTTGGACGCGGCGCGATACGAGAAAACGAAGCAGGGCAGCTCTCAATCCACCTCCGGGAATGTGCCGAATGCCGGGCGGAATTCGAGCTTGAATCGCGCCTCGTCAGGACCGGCTCCCGTGCTCCGGTGTACGACCCACCGGGTGACTTTGCAGCCCGTGTGGTGGAGCGATGGCAGGCGGGAGCCGTGCCGGCGATGCTGAGCCCGGCGGAGATAGTGCAGAAAGCGTTTGCAGATGGTCTCAAGGCTGCGTATGCCCCTCTGGGTGCCGCGTACATGCCCGTGATCCGTGAAACATGGGCAGCGCTTGCAGGAGCGCACGAGGCGATTCGGGAAGCCTCAGGAGTCGTACGGGGGGTGCTGAAAGAGGTTCTATGGGGTCGGTTCGTGCTGAAAACGACGTAGCGAAAGGATTGAACCATGTTCGAAGCGCTGGCGGCAATGAGCACGGGGAAAGTGGTGATTCTCGGTATTACTGCCGTTCTGGTGGCCGGGATTTTGTTCGTTCTCGTGGTCGCAACCGCGGCCATCCTCGGGCCCGGCAGACGCGCCGTGGAGGGCGCGATGAAAGCCGTTCCCAACCTCAGCGGGGAGGAGGCTCCGCGCAGGGTACCAACATCCCTGAAAATCCTGGGAATCGGTGTCATGTTCCTCATGGTGGGGCTTGGGGTAGTCATCGCCGCGGCGATACCCAGTCTCACCGGATGGGGGATGTTCGGCGTCATCCTGCTTGCCGCCGGCATAGGGTTGTTGCTGTTCTATCTTGTCGTCGCGAAGTTTGAGAAAATGACTCCGCCACCACGCAGTGCTGAAGAAGCAGACTGAGGAGCAGATGGCGCAACGTGCGCTGGGCACTACCGCAATCTCCCTGGACGGTGGCGGAATGGTGAAAGAACTGGGACGTGTCTGCCGTATCACTGCCGGATCACGTTCTGTGCCGGCGCGCGGCGAGCGCACCCGCGAGGAATAGCTCGAGATGGCGGTGAGGCACGCAAAGGAAACTGGCGAGAACATGGTTTTTGTGGAGAGAAACGGGTGATGCCCTATATTGACAGCATCATGGGGACGAACAGAGGCAGACTCGCCGTGCTGTTTGCAGGTTGCATGCTCGTAAGCCTGTTCATCGCCGCGATCGCCCTTTTGGCGGCTCCCGTGGCAAAACGCGTTTTCGCCGGCGTCATGTGTATCATCGGAAAAATCACGAAGCAGGAAATGCCACGGGACATCCAGCTTTCAGGGCGTATCGTTGGAACGGCCGCCCTTTTTCTCAGCGCCGTGGCGTGCACGATCATCATACGCTTAGCGACCGTACCTCGCGATGGATGGCACACGATTGGCGTTTTCCTGCTAAGCGTGGGATCTGCGCTCATCGTCTCCAATTCCGTCATCACCAGACTGGAAAAGAACGAATCCTCCACGAAAGGAGGAAACTGAGGTGTCAGACAACCGCGCGGTAGATTACAGGTTCTCTACGGGCCTCAAGCGCGCAGTTTACGAAGTGGCTCCGGAAGTGGCGCTGTTCCTTTACGGTAGCGCCGCCCGCGGGACCCGCGAACCCGACTCTGATTACGACGTGCTGGTTCTGTCGGAGCACGCGCTCTCCGACGAAGAGGAGGGCGCGATCCGGAACGCGGTGTATGACTTCGAGCTGGAGAACGAGATCGTGGTTTCCCTCGTCTTTTTTGCGCGCGGCGAGTGGGATTCTCCTCTGATGTCGGCCACGCCGTTCCATGCCAACGTCACGCGGGAAGGGATTCAGCTATGACCCCGGAGCAGGTCACGCTCGTCCGATACCGCCTCGAACGCGCGAAAGAGGCCCTTGGCGAAGCCGAGTTGTTACTGGACAACGACCACTTGAATGCGGCGGTTAACCGGCTCTAATACGCTTGTTTCTATGCTGTGAGTGGCCTCCTTCTGACTGAGGGCCAGTCATCTGCAAAACACAGCGGCGTTCGGGCTCTGTTTGACGCAAACTGGGTTAAGAGCGGGCGCGTCCCAAAGGATGCGGGTAGGTTCTACCACCGGCTTTTCGATTTGCGCCAGAAAGGGGATTACGCCGATCTGACGACATTCCCACCGGACGACGTTCGGGAATGGCAGAAGTCGGCCGCATACTTCGTGGAAACTATCAGTGCAGTCGTTGAAAGTCGAATACGCAGCAACGAATAGGAGTTCGTACCGTGCAGGATTCCCTTCAAATCATCATGACCTCCCTCGAAGCCATGGACACATGGAAGATTCTCGTCATCGGAGTACTGTTTCTCTGGGCAGTGAAGATCGTACTCGGGATATTCGCGACGGGATTCACGTATTTCGCGCTGCCGTGGCGCAGATTCATCAAAGGGGGTAGCAGCGGCCTCACGGTGGACCTCCCGGGAAACCCTGCTGAACGAATGCCGGTTTCCGTCCGTATTCTGGGAGGCGCGATAACCCTGCTCTTCGTCGGGGTTGCAATCCTCCTGTGCGCTGCCTTGCCGCTGGCATCGCCGTGGGTCGCCGTCGGAATCATCCTCGCGGCGCTGGGAGCAGGTCTGCTGGTGTTCTACGGGCTGGTGCAAAGGGAAGAAAAGCGCGCGGCGAAAGAAAACCGTTAGGAAATCGCGGGGCCGGAAGGCCGACCACGCCGTTTCCGCGGGAATACAGCGCGCGCATCTCCACGCACATGCATGAGGAACAAACAGGATGAAAAAGCTGTACCGTTCTACCACCGACAGGAAAATCGCCGGAATCTGCGGCGGATTGGCAGAGATGTACGACGTGGACCCGTTGGCCGTCAGACTGATTGCGATAGCACTGCTCCTCGTCACCGGCCTCTTCCCGCTCACAGTGGTGTACCTCCTTGCGTGGTGGCTTGTGCCCCGGCGCGAATCCTCGTTCCCGCAGGCGCCACAGGCCTGAGCGCCGCTGTCAAAGTCACGCGTTCGGTTTCTGTCGTGAGCAGTGCCCCTCAGGCGGTGGTTTCGTGCCGGAAACCGGGCGTCGGTCCTGCGATGGGCAATCCCGCTTCGGCCGGCTTCTTCGACGTCCGCGTGTGCCGGCACACCTCGCGAATCGTATATTTCCCACTGCTTCTGTCCAGATTGCTGCGACTCTGTCGTATCCGCCCCGATTCCGGCGTTACCCGTGCACACACTTTCCTTCGAACTCTCTGCCACCGACAAAAATGCCCGCGCGGGCATCGTTACGACACGGCGCGGCGCGTTCCCGACGCCGATGTTCATGCCGGTCGGCACGCTGGGAAGTGTCAAGACGCTCTCGCAGGATGATCTCCGTGCCGCCGGAGCTCAGATCATCCTCGGAAACACATACCACTTGCTGGTGCGCTCCGATCCTTCCCGTATCCATCGCATGGGAGGCCTGCACGGTTTCATGAACTGGGACCACAGCATCCTTACCGACAGCGGCGGATTCCAGGTGTTCAGTCTTGGTGACCTGAACCGGGTAACAGAAGAGGGCGTCGTGTTTCGGAGCCACTTTGACGGCTCAATGTATACCCTGACACCGGAACGCTCGGTGGAGATCCAGCACCAGCTTGGTGCCGACATCATCATGGCGTTTGACGAATGCGCCCCGTACCCGGCTCCCCTTGCGCAGGTCATCTCTGCCGCCGATCGCTCGTTCCGATGGGCAGTCCGTTCGCTGGCGGCGCACCGGAAGCTCAGCGAGGGGTACAGGGACACAGCACCGCCGGCATTGTTCGGGATCGCGCAGGGAGGGACTTCGCTCTGGTTGAGACGGGAGCAGGCCCGCCTTCTCTCCGGGCTTGATTTCCCCGGCTATGCCATCGGGGGTCTGTCAGTCGGTGAACCAAAGGAACTCATGTGGGCGGTGCTGGAGGAGATAGTACCGCTGCTGCCCGCCGACAAACCGCGGTACCTGATGGGCGTCGGATACCCGGAGGACCTTGTGGAAGCCGTTGCCCGCGGCGTGGACATGTTCGACTGCGTGATTCCGACGCGGAACGGGAGGAAAGGGACCGTGTTCACGAACACAGGGCGGCTCATTCTAAAATCCGCGCGGTTCGCGGAGGACACTGCCCCGATAGAGGAGGACTGTCCCTGCGAGGCCTGCCGGCAATACTCGCGCGCCTACATCCGACATCTCATTCGGTGTGACGAAATCCTCGGAATGAGGCTCTGTACCCTCCACAATGTTACATTTTATCTCCGCCTGGTTCGCCGGATGAGAGAAGAGGTCGTGGCGGGAACGTTTGATCAGTGGCGACGGGAATTCCTTACCAAATACCGGCTCGAAGAGGGGAACCAGTAGCGTTGTTGATACTCGGAAAGATGCCGCACAACCAAGGAGACACTGCATGCGTGTTGCTCGATTGACCATCGCAGGATTGATGCTGACCGGAGGAAACGCATTTGCCATGGGTGCCCAGCCTTCCGGAGGGCAGGCCGGCAGCCCCTGGGGTATGTTTGTTCCCCTGCTGCTCATGTTCGTGGTTCTGTACTTCTTCATGATCCGCCCGCAGCAGAAGCGCCAGAAGGAAAAAGAAAAGATGCTCGAAGCGCTGAAGAAGGGCGATCGCGTACTTACTCTTGGCGGCATCTACGGGGATATCCAGCAGGTGAAGGACAGTGTCGTTGTGCTCCGGATCGCCGAAAACGTGAAGGTGGAGGTCCAGCGCTCCGCCATTTCCTCTGTCGTGGAATCCGCCGCCTCCGAGTAGAATCGCATCAGCGTTCAGGACATTTCCAGCATGGCCTTACTCCCGATTCGCATCTACGGTGATCCTGTCCTCCGCCGCGTCGCGGAACCGGTACGCGAATTCACGCCGGAACTGCGGGCGCTGGCATACGACATGATCGAAACCATGTATGCGGAACCGGGGGTAGGGCTGGCGGCGCCGCAGGTGGGGGTTTCGATTCGCATGATCGTGATCGACCCCACCGCGGGAGATCAGAAAGGCAAAGCTTTTGCGCTGATCAATCCCGTGGTTACGCGGTCGGGAGAGCACGTTGTCATCGAGGAAGGGTGCCTGAGCGTGCCTGACATCAGGGCTGACGTGGTGCGCCCCGAGCGGGTTTCCGTGGACTATCAGACGATTGACGGCGAACCGGCGCACCTGGATGCGGACGACATAGTGGCGCGGATCATACAGCACGAGTACGACCATCTCGACGGCATCCTTTTTGTCGATCGCATCAGCCCCGTCCGGCGGCAACTCCTGCGCAAACAGCTCAAGGCGCTGGCGAAGTCGCAGGGAAAGCGATCGTGAGAAGCAGAACGGTTCGTTCAGGCGCTGGTGAGCGGGGGACGGGCTGAGATGTGCCCGCCCCCTCGCTGCTTCCCGGGTGTGTTGTCGTGAAACCCCTTCGCATCGTGTTCATGGGAACACCCGAATTCAGCGTGCCGTCGCTGGAGAAACTGGCGTCGGGAGGGCACCACGTTGTTGCCGTGGTGACGAAACCGGACAAACCGGCGGGCCGCGGTCGGGCAATCCAGCCTCCTCCTGTCAAACGGGCGGCGGAACGGCTGGGGCTTCCTGTTATTCAACCGCCGTCGCTCAGAGACACGGACACACACTCCCGCCTTGAAGCACTCCAGCCGGACCTTTTTGTTGTGGTCGCATTCCGCGTTCTGCCGGAAGAACTGCTGCGAATCCCGCGCCTCGGGGCCATCAACCTCCACGCGTCCCTGCTTCCGAAATACCGGGGTGCCGCTCCGATCCAACGGGCGCTCATCAACGGTGAACGCGAGACCGGTGTAACGGTGTTCCTGCTTGAGCCGACGGTAGACACGGGGCGGATACTTCGCCAGCGACCGATCGCCATCGGTGATGACGAAACCTGTGGCGAGCTCGCGGCGCGGCTGAGCGTGACAGGGGCAGAAGAACTCGCGGCCGCAGTGGACGACCTTGCGCGCGGCGCCGCCGTAATGATTCCCCAGAATGATGCCGAGGCAACCACCGCGCCGAAACTCACGAAGGAGGACGGCAGGATCCGGTGGAATGAACGCGCGGAAGCGATCCGCAACCGGGTACGTGCGCTGAATCCTTCCCCCGGCGCGTACGCCTTGTGGAAGGGGCAGCCGTTCGGCATTCTTCGAGCTGCTGTGGAGGAAGCTCCTGCCCCCGGCGACGAAGCGCCCGGCACGATCCTTCAGGCGGACGACAGGCACGGGGTGCGCGTTGCAACAGGGGATGGGATTCTCCGGCTGGATATCGTGCAGCCCGCAGGCAGGCGCCCCATGGAAGGCGCGGCCTGGGTTCGCGGTGCTCACCCGCAAAAAGGGGAGCGTTTCGAATAAGGAGGGGATATGGCGAGGGGTACCAAGGCGGAACGCTGGATTCTTGCCCTGACGCTCGGCGTTGCCGTTTTTCTCTTCATTGGTGCGCTCTTGATGGTGATTCTTGTTCCGCCGGCATAGCCGGGAGAAGGACCTGGACGTTTGAGATGACACCCAGACAGAGGGTTCACGCGGCGCTGAACCGCCTTCCTGCGGACCGCATTCCCATTTTCATGTGGTATCATCCCGTCACCGCCCGCCGCCTCGCGGCAGAGCTTGACATACCGGTGAGCGAGCTTTCCACGGTGATGGGGGATGATGTGCGCCAGACGTGGGTGGGCAATAACCACGCGATGGAGGGGATTGTCCACGAACGTGACGGGGAAACGCATCGAGATGACTGGGGCATCGAATGGGTGAAATCGGGGCACTTCAACCAGATACGCAGTTCCCCGCTGGAACACGCATCACGCGAAGAGGCTCTTGCGTACCAATATCCTTACAACTGCGTGGATTCGTTGATGGCGAACATGGTGCCCCTGCTGCGGTACAGCGACCGGTATTTCATCGGTTGTGACGTGTCGCCCTGCCTGTTTGAGATGATCTGCCGCCTGCGAGGGATGGAGCAGGCAACTCTCGACCTTGCGGAAGATCCCGACCTCGCAAGCACGATGCTTGCCGAAGCCGGTGCGTTTTCCCGCCATCTTGCGGAGGAAGCATGCCGCCGTTTTCGGCTGGACTGGCTCTGGACCGGCGACGACGTGGGCGGACAGCTCGCGATGATCATGAGTCCGTCTCTCTGGCGTGAGCTGGTGAAACCGCGCCTGAAAGAGATATTCGCCGCCGGCAAGACGGGAGGCATCCCGGTGGCCTACCACTCGTGCGGAGCAGTACGGGATATCATACCTGATCTAATCGAAATAGGTCTCGATGTACTGAACCCCATACAATGCAACTGCCCCGGGATGGACCCCGCTTCGCTGAAAAGGGAGTTTGGCCGGAAGCTCACCTTCATGGGGGGGGTGGATACGCAGGGGCTGCTTCCACAGGCAACCGCCGATGAGGTGTTCCGGGAAACGCGGAAGCTTATTGAGATCATGACGGAGGACGGCGGAGGATACATCCTTGCTGCGTCCCACACCATCCCTCCCGAAACTCCGAGCGAGAACATCTTTGCGATGTACGATGCCGCGGGGCTTCGCAGAGAGGCCATAGCGGATGCCGCTGCAGACGCCCGGAAACGAGGGGCGGGCTTACGTTCCTGAGAGCCAATGTTGGGTATCGGTTCGTTTTGTAGTACCGTGTACGTGTGAAATCCAGTTGCGGGCGCGAGGGGAGTCGCGCCACGATATGCAACGACGCGTGGAGAGCTTGCACACGGGTGCCTCTTCCAGAAAGGACTTGGTGAGACGGCATGGAACTTTTGAGACGTGCGCTGTTGCCCTGTGTTTGCGGGATGATCTGCCTTGCCGCGGCGGGGTGCGGCCGGGACAAGTTCGGCAACGCGCTGGACAAGGTGCTTGAGCAGGACACCGTTACTACCATCGGTGTCATTGGCGTGTTCGGAAGCCCCGGCAACCACCACTACGTTGAACGAGACGCTGCCCTGGCAGCGTACCTCGCGAAAATCGCAGACGGTAAGTACACCATCATCACGATTGACACCGCAGTTGCCAACAAGGTGTTGAGTGTGGTGGTTCAGCCGACGAGCAACTTTGCGGACGCGAAAGTGGTCGCAAAAATCGGGAAAGCATTCGGGTTCAAAATCGCGGTGATCGGAGAGGTGATGCCGGCAGACCCCGAGAAACTGGCGGTGCGGGCGATTCATTCGCTGGATGAGGAGGAAATTGCTGCCGGCGAAATACCGTTCGAGGCACCCGGCGCGGCGCCGCCGGCCAATGTGCGCAGGCAGACTCCGCCGCCCGTGGCGCTGAACACCGATATCAAACGGTTCTTCATCGGGCATATCAATGCGGAGGAGGTCGCCGTCACGCTGGACGTAAAAAACGTGCTGCCTTCTTCCAGCACCGAGGCGGAGTTCCTCTACACCATGAATGCGCCTGAC
>JAKPPK010000190.1 GCA_029547385.1 Candidatus Latescibacterota bacterium | reverse complement strand
CGACAAGACGTTCGAACTGGAGGAATTCCGGAGTGTCGTGCGGAAGGCTCTGGAACAGGTGGACCGCGGGCGGGCTGCCGTTGGTAAGGGGGAACAGGAGGGTTTCAGCGGCCTCATCGGCAATCTGAAGCTGATCGACATAGTCCAGCTCCATTGCCTTGCGCGAAACACGGCGATGGTGGAGGTGCGTGCAGGAAAAATCACGGGGCGCGTGGGATTCCTCGACGGTGAAATTGTGTTCGCCGAAACAAGCCCCGGGGAAAAAGGGCGGACAGCTTTCCTCGACATAATGAGTTGGGATACCGGGGAATTCGCAATCATCGACGAAGCGCCCGCAGAGCAGAACATCGATGAAAGCTGGGAGTCCTTGCTTATCGAGACCACCGCACTCATGGAAAACAGCACCGGTGAGCCCGATGTCCCTGCTCCCGCAGGAGCCGATTCGGCAGAATTCGAAACGCCTGCGGATATTCACACCATCGTCGAAGACCTGATCCACACGGATGGCATCGTCGGCGCCGTAGTTGCCGGCGACACCGGAATTGTGGTTGACAGCGCGTTCGACGGTTGGGATGGCGATGACAACGGAATTGCCGAACTGGCCAGTTGCATGGCGGGAATCTCCCGCGTACGGTTCGTCGTTGAGGGTGAGACACAGCGGAGCCACGTCATAATCCAGTTCGACCGCAGGAGAGTCATTGCACAGGAAGTTGGCGAACTCGGCATTTTCCTGCTGGTAATCAGTTCGGGTACCGGTGGACTCGCGCAGCATCTTTCCGCCACGGACACAGCAGCAAAAAAGCTGGCGAGACTTCTTTGAAAACCATTTTGAGTATTTAACTTAACGAGTGTGAGTTTTGGTTCGAGCGTGACGTGCGGTGCGGGCGAGGATCAGCAATCAACGTGCCGCAAGAACGGGCTCCGTTGACTTACCCCCCTCGTTTGTGTACATCTCTTTTCGTAAGAACGACGTCGAATCACGCCCCATCTCAGCGGTGTGAGGGGCAACATGGCAACCGGGTTATCGCATTGAATCTGGCGTTCCGGAGGAGTTCCCATGAAAAAGGTTTTGCAGGAGCTTGGTGAAGTTGAAGGTATTGTGGGGAGTCTCATCGTGGACGCCGACGGGATCCCGATCGTGGAATGCCTCGACGCGGACAGCGAACTCGTGGCGGCAACATGCGTTCAGATAGTCAATTCGGTTCGTGACGCCCTGGCCAAACTCGAAGAAGACAGACTCGTGCAGGCGCTCATAGAACCTGCTGAGGGAAAAATATTCCTCCGCGAGATTCCGGACGTCGGAACACTCGTGGCGGTGTCTGAAAAGAACGTCAACGTGGGGTTGATCCGGCTGGCTCTTTCAAGCGCGAGCGAAAAGATTCGCGCATACAGGGAGGCACTCTGATCCGCAGATGTGCGAAAAAAGGCTGTTTCGTGGCCACCTCCGGTGGGAACCATCCGCTCCTTCAGGAGCCGGCCCGAAGCGTTGTGAAGATGATGAATCGGAATGCCGGGGGTCATGAATGCCGACCATAGATTACGCAAACAAAGAGATTAGTTGCAAAATCGTGTACTACGGTCCCGGCTTGTGCGGCAAGACAACCAATCTCCAGTTGATCCACCGCGACGTCCCGGGAATAAACAAAACGAACCTGGTCTCTCTGGCAACTGAGAAAGACCGGACCCTCTTTTTCGATTTCCTGCCTGTAACCCTTGGCGAAATCAAAGGCTTCAAGATCAGGTTCCAGTTGTACACGGTACCGGGTCAGGTGTACTATAATGCCACACGGAAACTCGTCCTGAGCGGCGTGGACGGGATTGTGTATGTGGTGGATTCGCAAAGGAGCAAGCTGCAGGAAAACCTGGATATGATGCAGAATCTCCGCGAGAATCTTGCGGAATACCGCATGGATCTCGCCACGATACCCATGGTTCTGCAATACAACAAACGTGACCTGCCCGGCATCGTTCCCGTGGAAGAGCTTCAGCGAGCGATGAACCCTCGTGGTCTTCCGTGGTTTGAGGCAGTGGCCGTGCAGGGTATCGGAGTCAAAGAGACGCTGAAGGCTATCGCAACGCTTACGTTATCACGGATCGGCAAAAGAACCCAGGCTGCGCCTCGAGATGGCGCTGCGGCGGGTCCCTCCAACGCTACCGACACGGGTCAACCAAAACGCTCGATATTCCGGAAAACGAACCCATGAAAATCCACTCCAGCACCGTTCTTCGTTTGGCATCAATGCGTTTGGACGCAAGGATTTCCTGGCCTGTGAGCACGCTGAGGCATTAGGGAGGAGACACTCCATGGGTGGAGGTGGGGTAGTCATTTATGACGAGCAACTTACCCGGATCAACTCGTTGATCGGGCATCTGCTCAAAGAGTCCGACGCGAAATGCGCACTTCTTGTGGGCAAGGACGGCAGAACGATCGCCAGACAGGGCTTCACAAGAACCATCGACACAGACCAGCTTGGGGCACTCGTGGCCGGTGCATTTTCGGCTTCGAAAGCAGTGGCGGAATTGATCGGCGAACCCGAGTTCTCCACTCTTTTCCACCAGGGAAAACACGAAAGCATCCAGATTCACCTGTTGGACCCCCGGACACTTCTGGTCGTCACCTTCGATGAAAGAACGACTGTAGGGATGGTAAGGCTGGTGACCAAAGCCGTGAGCGGCAGTCTGCGGGAGATACTGCAGGCCGTGTACGACAATCCTGATGTGGAAGAGATCGGTACGCCCGAGGAAATCGCAAGCACGTTCGATGGAGTTTTCGGAGATTCGGAACCAAAGGGTGGGTCGAAACAGCCCTAGTACGTGCCTGACCGAAGGGTTTTGCCCCGGGAAATTACCATGAGACATTCGGAGCACCTCAGAACGCCGCCCTGCCATCCCAGACTGCGTGTCCTTTTCGATCTCCTGCTCTTCTGTCTTGTGATCTTCGTGACGGCGCCTGATTCCGCGGTCCACGCCGCGTGGGCGGTGTACGGAGACAGTTGGAGCTCCGCCACGCAGGCCCAGGAACAGGTTACGCGCGTCAACCGGGTTCTCGGGGAGCAGCAGGCCAGCTATGAACGCGCGACGGTCCAGGGGCGAACGTACTGGCGCGTCCGAATCGGCGTCTATGCGACGCGAAACGAGGCGCTCGAAGCCAGAAGGAGAGCAATAACCGCCGGAGTTAAGGAACCCTGGATGCGGGAAGTATCCGACGCGGAACTTGCGGTTCAGACGCCATCTCCCACCCCTTCGCAAACCGCGTACGCCGACTCAGTCCGCGCGGACTCGCTTCGAAAGGTGTTCATGGATTCGCTGGCGAGAGCCACAAGGCGAAGGATCGACAGCCTCGGCACCGCTGCGCAGCGCCAGACAATGGACATCATCGAGCAGATGCGGCTCCAGATCACTCAGGAACTGGTGGAACGAATTGAGCGCGAGCAGGCACGCGACCGCTCTTCGTATGTGACCACGGCTGAACAATCGCAGATGACCAATGCCCTTATTGACGAAATGAGCAGCCGTTTCGAGGTGCTCAGGGACAGCCTTCGGACAGACCGGGCGATGAGAGATGCCCGAGACGCCCTGTTGCCCCGCATAAGCGGTTACGTTGCCGCCACGGGGATCGCTTCACACGATCGCCCGGCCGGGGCGGGCATCAGTACGAGCGCAGAGGTCGCCATTCCGCACGCTCAGGCTCTGTTCGAGTGGGCGAACGACAGAGGCGGGGTGGTGCTTGATGTGCGCACGGCGGGCGCTCTCGCCGTGGAGTTGCATCAGGCGTTCGTCACCTGGTCCTTCGGGGCCACTGGGGGCGCGAGTCGCTCTCTGGGGCTTGGTCTCTGTGAAATGCCTTACGGGCTCGAGCCGTCGTTCACGTCAGACCTGCTGACGTGCTCGCCCAGCCAGGTAAGCGCCGCCATCCCTCCGCCTGCCCGCGGGCTTCTCCTCGTTCCGCACGACGGGGAGCGAGTTACACTGTCGGTTTTCCCGTTCGGCCGGTGGGACGAAGGGACACAGAAGGGGTTGGTCCAACTGGCGCTGCACAACGAGGCCACGAGGTTCGAACTCACCGCCGGCGGCGAACGGATCCGTTACCAGAACGAAGTTGCTCCGAGGCGGTACGAGTTCGCCGGCATGGCCAATGCGGTGATCGAACGCAAGGGCGCAAACTGGCTGTTGGGCGCGGAAGCGAATCTGGAGCGGCGACGTCAACCGGTATCCGGAATCCTGGCAGTGAACCGCAGGCAGGTGGACACATGGGGCGG